>JBEKGQ010000063.1:0-15815 GCA_050012715.1 Polyangiaceae bacterium | reverse complement strand
GTGAGCACGCCGCGCGCCTTCCGCGAGGCGCTCGAGCTCCCTGGCGCGGCCGTGGGCGTATTCCCCGGTATGAAGCTCGATCTGCGCGGCCCCCATCGCACGCGCCCGATCGATGGGGTCCGCGTCGGCGGCGATGAACAGGCTCACCTTGATGCCGGCGTCGCGCAGCGCCTTCACCCGGCGGACGAGCTCCTCCCCTCCCCCGACGACGTCCAGCCCGCCCTCGGTCGTGCGCTCCTGCCGCCTCTCCGGCACGAGGGTGCACACCTCCGGCTTCACGCGCGACGCGATGGCGACCATCTCGTCGGTGGCCGCCATCTCGAGGTTGAACGTGCGATGGTTCGCCTTGCAAACGGCGCGCAGCCGCTCGACGTCGTCGTCCACGATGTGACGCCGGTCCTCCCGCAGGTGCGCGGTGATGCCGTGCGCACCGGCGGCGAGGCACTCCTCCGCCGCGCGCACGGGGTCGGGGTACGACGTCCCGCGCGCGTTGCGGAGAGTGGCGACGTGATCGACGTTGACGTGGAGGCGGACGGGCATCGGGGCCCGAGCTTAGCGCGGGGCTCGCGAGCCGCGAGCCCCGGACCAGCCGCGAGCGAGCTACGGGTGGCTGTTGGGGTTGGCCGGATCGGTCCCGAGCGCGATCTCGTCGCCGTCCGCGTAGCCGTCGCCGTCACGGTCGATGCCGACGCGCCACCCCTCCCCGGGCGGCACCGCCATGAACGTGATCGGACTGAAGGCGGCGAGCGACCGGAGCTGCGCGTCGGTGAGCGGCGGCAGCCACGAGACGTCGGCGATCCACTGCCCGTCGGAGAACGTGAAGCCGTGCGGTTGCCCGAGGTACGTCGCGTGGGCGACGAGGTCGGTCTGCCCCAGGGTCGCCTGGGCCTCGAGGAGGGCGATGCGCGCGGCGGCGGCCGACGCGTCGTCCGGGGTGAGGGTGATCGCCTGGCCGACGATCGGGAAGAGGTTCGAGTCGAACGAGAACACGAAGTCCGCGAGCTCGTGGCGGAGGGTGAGGCCGGCGGTCGAGATGCCGTAGGCCGGGTTCGTGGGGTCGGCCGGGTTGTTGAAGAGCGGGATGCCGTACGGGTTCGGGGGGACGTTCTGGATGCCGTCGAAGTTGACCGTCACCGTCGTCTGGATGAAGACGAACCCGGAGAAGAAGTCCTCCAGCTTGCCGTTGCTGCCGTCGTGCAAGAAGCCGAAGCCGCGCACGCCGGCGAGGGGTGGGTTCAGCTGCGGGATGGTCGACGCCACGTCGTGCACCGAGTCGAGCGACGACGCGAACATGCCGACCTTCTGGTAGAGGTTCCGCAGGTGCGGCACCTTGAAGGTCTGCGTCTCGTTCTCGAACGAGAGGCGCCCGTCGGTCCCGAAGAAGCCGGGGTGCTTCGTGGACCCCGCGTTCCCGGTGCGGTCGAGGACGTGACACCCGTTGCAGTCGTGGAACCGGTCGGAGGGCAGCTCCTGGCCGTCGATGGCGTTGACGAAGAACGCGTTGCCCGTGGCCTGCGACGCGGTCTGCGAGTTGTCGAGGGCGCGGATCGGGTTCGGCGGGTACGTCGACTGGAGCATGAAGGTCGCGAAGTCGCTCATATCGGCGTCGCTGAGCTCGGCGGCGTTGCCGACGAGGCCGGGGAAGGCGACGTTGAACGAGATGAAGGCGTTGACCTCGTCGAAGATGCCGCTGTTGGGCTGCGCCGAGACGACGGGGTTGCCAGTGGCGTCGAGGAACGGCACGCCGGTCTGCTGCACGGCGCCGTTACGGTCACCGCGCCAGTGCATCGCGCCGTGGTTGTCGAGACCGCGGAGGCTCTGGGTCGTCATCGGGCCCTTGCAGGGCTGGTAGTAGCCGAAGATGTAGCCCGCCTCCTCGGGTCCGAGGAGGCCCGCGATGGCGGCCTCGGGGATCGTGTGGATGACCGACTCGGTCGCGGCGAGGGTCGTGATGGGGAGCGGGATGTTCCCCGGGTTGCCGAGGTCCCACGCGAGGCCGTCGAAGTCGCCCCCGATGTGGCAGCTCGCGCAGGCCTGGTCGCCGAGCGCCGACGTGGCGGTCGCGTTGTAGAGGAACTGCCGGCCGGTGGTCACGCTCGCGGGCTCGGGGTTGTACATGCGGACGTGGCCGATCTCCTTGCGCGCGCCGGTGTCGACGACCGAGATGCCGTCGTCGAAGCGCGTGAGGACGAAGGCCAGGCCGTCGCGCTCGTCGAGGGTCACGCCGGTGGGGCCGCCGCCGCTGAGGAGGACCTGATCGGCGAGGCTCGGCGGAGCCGACCCCGCCTCGAGCGCGGCCGTCGCGTAGACCGCGAGCTTGCTCGAGCCTTGCGCGACGACGTAGAGGCTCTTGCCGTCGCCGGTGACGGCGAGCGACTCCGGGAAGGCGAGGCTCAGCGCCGGGTTGCCGGTGCCGGCCGCGTGATTGAGGTGCGAGTTGAGGTTGTTGGCGGTGATGGCGCCCGAGGCGGGATCGATCACCGTGATGCGGCTGTCGACGGTGTTGCCGACGACCGACGTGAACCCCGGGGTGTGGCCTTCGAAGCGCACGTCGTTGTGCGCGTCGGTGTTCGAGACGTACACCTTCCCGCTCTGCGGGTTGACCGCCACGTTGAAGAGCGTCGTGCCGACGTGGGCGAACGACGCGGTCTCGGCGGGGGGATTCGCGGTCGCGTCGATCGCGAAGACGTCCTCGTCGGGCAGGCTGACGCGGACCCACGCGTCGAAGATCGTCCCGTAGGCGTCGATCCAGTGGTTGTTGCCGTCGGGGCCAGGCTTCCACTTCACGATGAGGCCCGTGGTCGGCTGCGGGATGATCTCGCCGCCGAGGTCGATGGCGGCGGGACCGGGCATCACGCCCCCGTAGACCGTGTTCACCGCGTCCTCCGACACGACCGTCGTCTGGTCGCCCGAGAAGAACGCCGCGGCGTAGACCGTCTTGCCGTCGGCCGACGCGGCGAGGGCGCGCGGCGTATCGGCGAAGAGCGTGATCTTCGTGAGCCGCGTCCCACCCCCGGTGCCCGGGTTGTCGGCGTCGAAGACCCACACGTCGGCGCGACCGCTGGCGGGGTTGAAGAGATCCGGGTCGTCCGGCGAGTTCTGGCCCCGGTGCGCGGTCGTGATGAAGGCGCGGCTCTGGTTCGGGCCCGCGAAGACGATGTCCCGGGGCTCGTCGCCCACCCACAGGGTGTTCACCACGCTCGCGTTCCCGAGGTCGTCCACGTGGACGATGCTCACCGAGTCCGAGAGGTGGTTGACGACCCACGCGTCGCCGTTCGGGCGCACCGCCACCGCGACCGGCTCGAGCCCGACCACGACCGAGGCCACCGGCTGCAGCCCCTGGCGCTCCACGCGGAACACCTCGAGCCGGTTGTCCGGCGTGTTCGTCGCGTAGAGCAGGCCGCTCGCCGACAGCGCCAGGGGTCGTACCTGCAGCGTCTCGAAGAGGGTGTACGGATTGTCGCTCTGGGGGACCTTTCTCAGGCCCGTGGCGCTCTCCGACACCGTCCCCGTCGGTGGCGCTCCCGAGCCGCCACCACAAGCCCCAAGCGCCGCCAAAGCAATCGTCGCCGACAGGATGGTCCGTGTACGCATCGGTGCTCCCTCCGCCCCCTGGCGCGGAAACCCGCGGACCGTACGCCCTACCTCAACCGAGCCAGCGGGCCAGCCCGCTTGGCCTGAAATCCTGTGGAGCCCATACGTTTTGTCGCAGGCGGCGCGATACGTACGCGAATGCACTCAGGCGCGAACAGGCTCACGCTGCCCGGTCCCGCCTGTACGAGCGCAGCCGCGTTTTCGCCTTCGAGGCTGGATTCCAGGGAGGGCATGCGTCCTCCGGGCATCACCCCGGGGGACGATGCCCGCGGCGCTCGAGCGCCCCCTCTTCAGTCGTCTTCGCTACCGGTCTCACTCAGCTCGTCTTCGGTCTTCGGCGTCGCCAGGAGCTCCCCGTTCGCGCCGTCGCGACGCACGATGAACGTGCGATGCGTCACGGTGTCCGGGTTCTCCCGCGCGACGATGGTCACCACGTTCACGCCGGGTCGCAGGGGCAGATCCGCGTCGAACGCCATGTGCTTCTGGTCCGGACCGTTGCGATTCGAGCGGTAGAACACCTTGCGCGAGCCGACGAAGATGTACGCGTCGAGGAGCTGCGCGTCGTCGTTCGCCGACCCGTGCACCAGCGTGTGCGTGTCGCGCGTCGCCAGCTGGGGCTGCGGGATCTCCACCGCCGGCGGCGCATGCGCCATCGCGTCCTCGAGCTGCGGCGCCGCCGCTGGCCCGTGGGAGGGCTCGAGGTCGGACGCCTTCGCGAAGGCGTAGCGGCCATCGCCGAGCGCGAGCTTCACGTACCCGTTCGCCGTCCCCTGGACGACCGCCGCCACCCCCGGCGGCAAGCGCGCGAACACGCGCCCCGAGGCGTCCGGCTGGTTGCGCAGATCCGCGCCCGTCGACCGCGCCGCCTGGGTTCCCCCCGAGGCCGCCACCGCCAGCGGGTCCATGATCGGCAGCCGCACCTTCTCGTCGACCTCTTCGCGCAGGTCCTCGTCGCGGATCTGGAGCTGCACCTTCGCCTCCGGATCTTGCAGCGCCGGCTCCACGTCGAACGTGAACGCCACCCGCTTGACGTCGCCTGGCATCATGTTCGAGATGTCGAAGCGCCCGTCGTGCAGGAGCACGCCCTCGCCGGACAGGTTCCGCAGGTTCGCCTGCGTCTCGAAGCTCCGGCCCTTGCCCGCGTTCTTCACCGTCAGGTACATCGTGAGGCCCTCGCCCTTCTGGACGCGGCCGTCGCCGTTTCCGCGGCGGTTGTCGATGACCTCGTACGAGTACGCGAACACCGGCTTCTCGAGCGACTTCACCGTCGTCCGGATCTCGGCGTCGGCCGGGGCGTGCCCGCGCGCCTCCTCGAAGTGGAGCGTCACCCCGTCGGCGCGCATGAGCGCGTCCTTCGGCACGTAGCAGCTCCGCGCGTTCAGCGCGTCCTTCGGCAGATCCGCCGTCGTCCCGACCTTGTGGCCCTTCACCTCGCACCAGCCGGCGGGAGCCGTCGCGGTCCGCGATTTCCCGGGCTCGAGCTTTCCGATGACGAGGTCCTTCTTGTCGAACATCGGGTTCTCGCTCTTCGTCTTCGCGAAGAGCCGGTAGAGCGTGGCGCTGCCGCGGTTGGTGACGGTGAGCTTCAGGTTCATCGGCTCGCCCGCCGCCACCTCGTTGTTTGCGCGGTCGGTCTCGATCTTCACCTCCACGCCGCCGGGCGGGGCCGGCGTCGCCGCCGCCGGTACGTCGGCCGGAGCGTCGCTCCAGTCGATGCCCATCCCGCGCAGCTCGTCGGCCACCTTGTCGACCTCGGCCTTGCGCGTGTCGGCGATGTATTGCCGCGCCTGGTGCACCTCGTCGGTGCGCTTGCCCGGCTGGACGTGGGCGACGAAGTCGTGGGCGAACTTGATCGCGAAATCGAGCTCGAAGTTCTCGTCGAGATCCCCGCCGCGCTCGCGCAGCTCGAGGAGATCCTTCATCGGCCGGTCGTACTTCACGACCTCGGACGGGCGGGCCCCCTCCTTCGCGCGCACGTTCGACAGCGCCCGCGAGAGATCGCGCTCCTTGATCCCGCCCGTGTCGGCGGTGAGGTCCATCTCCAGCGGGTCGATCGTCATCGGATCGAGCTCGATGTCCGGCGTCACGCCCACGCCCTGGATCGAGACGTCCCCCGGCTCGGTGAGGTACTGCGCGATCGTCAGCTTGAGCGCCGCCTTGTCCGGCAGGTCGGTGAAGACGAGCTGCACGCTGCCCTTGCCGAACGTCGTCTCCCCGATGACGACCGCGCGGTCGTGGTTCTTCAGCGCGCCGGTCACGATCTCGCTCGCGCTCGCGCTCGTGCCGCTCACGAGGAGCGCCAGCGGATAGTTCGGCTCCGTCCCCTCGCCGTGCGCGGACTTCTCCTCGCGGCCCTCGCTGGGGTTGCCCACCGTGGCCACGATCGGCCCCTCGGCCACGAACGTGTCGACCACCTTGGCCGCCTGATCGAGCAGGCCACCCGGGTTTCCGCGGAGATCGAGCACGAGCCCCTTGAGCTCGCCGTTCTTCTTCATGTCCGCGAGCGCGGCCTGGAGATCGGTCGTCGTGTTGGCCTGGAACTGCTTCAGCCGCACGTACCCGATGCCGCCGTCGAGGAGGCGATGCTCCACCGACGCCACGTGGATGACCTCGCGCGTCAGCTCGAAGGGCTTCACCCCGCTCCACCCGTCGGCGCCGTCGCGATGGATGAAGACCGTGACCTTGGTCCCCGGCGCGCCGCGGAGGTGGTTCACCGCCTCGTTGAGGCCCATGTTGAGCGTCGACTCGCCGTTGATCTTGACGATGCGGTCGTACTTCTTGACCCCGGCGCGGCCCGCCGGCGTCCCCGGCATCGGGTTCATCACGGTGAGCTGCTGGTCGCGGATCGAGATGACGATGCCGAGCCCGCCGAACTGGCCCTGGGTCGACAGGTTCATCTCCTTGTAGGCGTCGGGCGAGAGGAGCACCGAGTGCGGGTCGAGCGTGTGCAGCATGCCGTTGCAGGCCGCGTACTCGACGTCGCGGAGGTCGACGTCCGTTCCTCGCAGGCCGTCCTGCACGAACGCGAACACGTCGCGTAGGTGCGAGCTCACGTCCCAGGGGCCGTTCACGTCGTCGACGCGGAACGTCTTCTCCTGCGTGTCGACCCGCACGCGCACCTGGCTCGGGTTCGTGTCGTCGCGCACCACGATGACCTGGGCGACGTCCTTCTGCACGTAGTCGAGGGCCGAGAGGAGCATGTCCTTCGCCTTGACGCGCTTCGGGTCGACGTAGCGGTCGCGGATCGTCTTGAGGACCTCGTTCACCACCTTGAGTTGGGTGAGGTCGTAGGCCACGAGCGCGTGATCGGCCGAGCTGTTGCCGGCGGCGATCGCCGGGGTCAGCCCGTCCCACAGCCCTCCGCCGTGGAGATGAAACGCGAGGAAGCTCGCCACGACAAAAGCGCCGACGAGGGCACCGACCTTCGCGAGTTGTTCCGGGATGCGCATTGACACGAAGTATAGACACACGCGGCGCTCCGCGCTTTGCGCGATAAGGGTGCACGGCGACTCTTTTTTTCGGGTTTTTTCGAACCTTTTGCCGGGAATACTTTCGCCGGTGTGACCGTGGACGACCGCCCAGCTGCGCCGTAGCCTGATGGGAGAGCCTGGGGGTTCCTCGGGCCGGGGTTGCGCATGCCTGCGACGTCGATGCGGAGCGAGCTGCTGAAAGGGGTGCGCCTGGGGCCGTACCAGATCGGCGCGCTCATCGGGCACGGCGCCACTGCCAGCGTCTTCGAGGGGATCCACACCGGCCTCGGCAAGAGCGTCGCCATCAAGGTGCTGCACGAGCACCTGACGTGCGACGAGGAGATGCGCGCCCGGTTCGTGCGCGAGGGGCGCGTCGCGGCTCGCCTCGATCACCCCAACGTGGTCGGCATCCTCGACGTCGGCGTCGAGGGCGACGTCGCCTACCTCGTGATGGAGCGCCTCACCGGCGAGGACGGGTCGCAGTTTCTCCGCGAGCGCAAGCGGGTCTCGATCGCGGAGGCGCTCGACGTGTTCCTTCCCGTCGCCGCCGCGCTCGCCTTCGCGCACGACCGCGGCATCGTGCACCGCGATCTCAAGCCCGCCAACGTGTTCCTCGCCCGCGATCACCACGGGGACGTGCAGCCCAAGATCGTCGACTTCGGCCTCTCGAAGCTGATGACGACGATGGTCGAGACGGCGCCGCTCACCGCCCACGACACCGTCATCGGCACCCTCCAGTACATGGCCCCGGAGCAGACGTTCGGCACGAAGCACGCGGGCGCGAAGGCCGACCAGTACGCGCTCGCCGTCATCCTCTACGAGGCGGTCACGGCGCAACCGCCGTTCGAGGACGAATCGTTCTACGCGCTCCTCGAGAAGGTGCGCCACGCGCCGCTGCCTCCGCCGAGCGAGCGCCTCGCGGGGTTGCCCGCGGCCTTCGACGACGCGGTCGTTCGCGCGCTGGCGCGCGATCCGGCCGACCGGTTCCCGGACGTCCGCGCGTTCGCGCGCGCGCTCCTCCCGATGGCGGACGCGCGCACCGCGACGCTCTGGGAGCGCGATTTCTCCTCGATGCCGTCGATGCCGGTCGCGATTCCGCCGCCGTCGACCCGCACGCCGGAAGCCGCCTCCCCCAGCACGCAGAGCTCCGCCGTGCGCCCGCTCACGCGCCTGCCGTGCGCGCCGGGCACCAGCCCGTTCCACATCAAGGGAATCGCCTACCGCGGCGTCATTCGCCTCGTCGAGCGGCGCGTGCCGGGCGGTCTCGAGGCGCTCGCCCGCGAGCTCGACGACGAGCGCATCCTGCCCTTCCTTCGCCAGCCGTTCCTCGCGTCGAGCTGGTGCGATCTCCTGCCGATGCTGCCGATCAACGTCGCGCTCGCGCGGCTCCTCGACAAGCCGGTGGAGGTGCTCGGCCGCGAGCAGGGCGCCGAGCAGGCCCGCTACGACGTGGAGCAGGTGTATCGGCGCCTCTTCGACGCGATGACCTTCGACAACGTGGGCGTGATCCTCGCGCGGTTCGAGCGCCAGTACTACGACTTCGGCGACGGCATCGGCGAGATGATCGCCCCCGGTCACGTCCTCATGCGGCGCACCGGCGTGCCCGAGTTCATCCTCAGCTGGTTCGCGCCGATGCACGCCGCGTACGCCGAGCAGATCCTGCGCATGAAGGGGGCGACCTTCGTGGAGTCCACGATCCACACGCCGGTGCCCGCCGGGACGCGCGGCGAGATCCCGGTGGCGGACATCGACACCCACCTGCTCTGGAGCTAGCGGGCGGGGCCGCACACGCAGTGGGGCTGTAACAATGCACCGCGGCCCGGGAGGTGGTTAACTGAGCGTCGAACTCATGCGCTCCTCACGCTTCGTGCTCGTCCTCCTCCTTTGCCTGCTGGTCGCGACGCTCGGTGGAGCCTGCGGCGGTGGCAGCGACGGCTCGGCCTTCATTCCCAGTGACGCCTCGGTCTCTGACGGCAGCGGAGACGGCGCCGCGAGCGGCAGCGGCAGCGACGGAAAGAGCCTCTTCGGCGACGCACCGAACGGTGACGCTCCGAGCGGGCTGCTCGTCATCGCGCCCGCCAACAAGACGATCGTCGTCCAGTACGGAACGACGATGCCGACGGTGCCATTCACCGCGACCGAGAACGGCCAGGCGGTCAACGCGTCCTTCGCGGTCGACCTCGGCCAGATCGCCAGCATCGTCGCGTCCTCCGGCGTCCTCACGCCGACGGGTCTCGTGGGCGGCACCGCGAACGTCACCGCGACCTTCGGCGCCCAGATGGCGTCGACGAAGGTGACCGTCGTCGTGCAGCTCGTCGCCAACGGCGGGCCCACGGCTTCCGATGGCGGCGTCCTCGACGCGGGCGGAGGCGCGGGCGGCAACGGCGGCGTCGGCGGGCAGCCCCCGGGCGGCCCCGTGCCGGGGGCGACCCAGGTCGCACTGCAAGGCACGCTCACCGCCGACCCGGGCCTCGCGTGGCTCTACCCCTACGACAAGACCGTCTGGCCCCAGGGCCTCCTCGCGCCGCTCCTCCAGTGGGCTTCGCCGACCCGCAACTACGACGCGGTCCTGATTCACCTCCACGAGAACGGCTTCGACTACCAGGGCTTCTTCGCCGCGACGGCGACGCCGTACATCAATGCGCCGATCCCGCAGAGCGCCTGGGACACGCTCTCCTACTCGAACCAGGGAGAGCCGGTGACGGTCACTCTCGCCTTCTCGTCCGCGGGCGTCGCCTACGGCCCGCTCACCGAGACGTGGACGATCGCCCAGGGGCTCCTGACCGGCACCGTCTACTACCAGTCGTACGGGACGAACCTCGTCCACAACTACTGCTGCACGGGGGGCGGCGCGAACCAGCCCTTCGGCGGCGCCACGCTGGCGATCAAGCACGGCGCGACGAGCCCGGTGCTCATCGCGGGGACGAACACCGCCGCCGCGCCGTGGACGGGATGCCGCGTATGCCACTCGGTGGCCGCGGGGGGAGCCGCGCTCGTGACCGAGCACGGCGACAACTACAACGAGTCGAGCGCCTACTCGCTCACCAACGCGAACGCCGAGACCGTCATGTCGCCCGCGAACGGCACGTTCGCATTCCCGGCCATCTCGCCGGACGGGACGTTCCTCCTCAGCAACGCGGGCCCGCTCCCGGGGATCAGCCCCCCCGCGACGAGCGGGCTCTTCGCGCTTCCGGCAGGGACGCCCATCGCTTCGACCGGGCTGCCGGCGGGGCAAGGCGCGGCGACCCCGGTCTTCTCCCCCGACGGCAAGCACATCGCGTTCAACGACTACACGAAGGACCAGCTGTCGCTCGCGGCGATGGATTTCGCCCAGGCCACGAACACCTTCTCGAACAAGGTGAACCTCCACACGCCGACCGGAAACCCGGACCTCTTCCCGGGGTTCTTGCCGACCAACGATGCCGTCGTCTTCGAGGAGGAGACCGCGAACGACGGCGAGTTCGGCGCCACCCGCGATGGCTCCCGCGGCGAGCTGTGGTGGGTCGACCTGGCGACGCAGACCGCGGCGCCGCTCGCTACGCTCAACGGCGTCGGCTACCTGCCGACGAGCGGGACCAACCACACGCAGGATGCGACGCTGCAGTACGAGCCGACGGTCAACCCGGTCCCGTCCGGCGGGTACGCGTGGGTCGTCTTCACGAGCCGCCGCCTCTACGGCAACATCGCGACGCAGGATCCCTTCCTCAGCGATCCGCGCAACTACGACCCGACGACGTCGGCGACGACGAAGAAGCTCTGGGTCGCGGCGATCGACCTCAATGCGAAGCCGGGGACGGATCCCAGCCACCCTGCGTTCTACCTGCCGGCCCAGGAGCTCCTCGCGGGGAACTCGCGCGGCTACTGGGTCGTGGACCCGTGCGAGCAGAACGGGGCGTCGTGCCTGACCGGCGATCAGTGCTGCAGCGGGTACTGCGAGGACGTCGACGGCGGCTTCGTGTGCGGCATGCAGCCGGCGGGCTGCTCGGGCCTCACGAACAAGTGCACGATGGCCAGTGACTGCTGCGGCTACGCGCAGGGCATCCAGTGCATCGACGGGTTCTGCGCGCAGCCGAGCCCGCAGTAGTTACCGGAGGGGATGCTCGATCCACGCGCGGATCGCGACGCGGTCGGCGTCGAGCAGCGGGTGCCCTTCGGGGGGCATCGTCTTGCTCTCGACGACGCGGGCGCGGATCGTGTCGCGCTCCGACTGCCACGCCTCCGCGGTCGAGAGATCGACCCCCGAGGCGCCCCCCGGCAGGTGGCACGACGAGCAGGAGCGGGCGAAGATCGGCGCGAGGGTCGCCGACCAGGTGACGCCGAGCGCCACCTCCGGCTCCGTGCGGGCGAAGCGCTGCAGCGTCCCCGCCGAAAGCACCCACACATCGCCGCTGGGCGACGAAGCGAGCTTCGCGTCGGGAGGGACGTGCACGCCGCTCGTCTCCGCCACCCGCTCGCCGTCGACGACGCCGAGCTCCGTGCCGTCCGCGAACCACACGTGGTCGCCCGACACGACGAGGCCGTGCAGCGTCTCCCCCTCCGCGTCGTAGACGAGCGCCAGGTCGCCGTGCTCGGTCGTCGCGTAGAGCGCGCGGCGGGTCGCGGCGAAGAGCCGTCCGTCCGGCCCGAGGGCGGCCGCCATGACCCCCGGCAGCGGGAAGGTCCGCTCGGCCATCTTCGCGTCGAACAGCGTGACCGTCCCTGCGCCGACCCCGGCGCCGAAGCCGCCCCCGCCGAGCAACGTGGCCACGGGCGGGGCCTCGTAGCGGATGACGCGGTGCCCGTCGGCCACGGCGATCTCCTGATCGAGCAGGAACCCGACCCGCGCGCGGTCGATCATCGCGACCGCGCGCACCCGCCGGCCGTCGAGCCCGTAACGCGACGACACGTCCTCGAACGAGCTCATGCCCCGCAGGTAGCGGAGGCGACCCCGGCCATCGACGCCGACGATCCAGCGCGCGGAGCCGTCGGCCCCGCGGATCGCCTGGGCGTCGACCCAGTCGGTGACCGAGCGGTCGGTCGCGACGACGGCGCCCGACGAGAGCACGGTGGCCCCCGCGTCGCCGAACACGGCCACCGTCCCGCCCACGTCCGCCACCGCGCTCACCCTCCCCACCGGCGCCGAGGACGGGTTCCACGCGACGGGCCTCACCGCGAACGCGCTCACGGCTCCCGCGGCGCGCGTGTGCGGAGCGGCCCCGCATCCGACGAGGAGCGATCCAGCGGCGACGGCGAGCACGAGGCCCCTCATGCGCGCAGGAGCTCCCGGACGACCTCGCCGTCACGCATGTACTTGCGCGGATCGATGCCGAACGCCGCCAGGAACGTCGCCAGCAGATCCGGCGGCGCGATCGCGCGCTCGCCGTCGCTGAACTTCCGCACCGGCTGCGGGAGGAGCTGGTCGGGATCGGTCTTGCCGTAGACCATGCCCGGGCGGAACCGGGGCGACACGACGAGCGCGGAGTTGTTCGGGTAGTGGTCGCGCCCCATGCCGAAGTTGATCTGCGGCGTGCGGCAGAAGTCGCTGACGACGAGGATGTGCGTGTGGTCCGAGAGCCGCGCACCCTGGAGCGTCGGGTGCGGCGTCGCGTCGAGGGCCTTCACGAGGTCCGAGACCAGGCCGAACGTCTCCTGCTGGAGCTGCGCCTGGCCGCGGTAGTTGTTGCCGTGCGTGTCGAAGCCGCCGATGGCGAAGCTCACGCTGCGCACGAGGTTCCGCTTCATCGCCTCGAGCGCGAACGCCGCGTTCACCGCCGGGCCCCCCGTGAAGCGCCGCTTGTAGTCGAGCTCCGGGTGCGCCTTGCGGAGGCCGCCCGCGCTGAACACGTCCTGCAGGTTGCTCCCCAGCATGCGGCGAAGGCCCTCGTACTGCAGGGCCATGCCCTCGAGTACGTCGGGGTACGTCGAGCGCTGCGCGAGATCGCGGGCCTCCTCGGAGAGCATCGCCGTCACCCGGTCCCGCTCGGGGTTCGCGTCGAACGCCAGCGACCGTGACAGCGTGCGGCTGATCGAGCCGACGTCGTCGATGGAGAGCGGCACGACGCGCCGGTCGAGGTTCTCCCCGACGTAGGACGACGGGTAGCGCACGCTCACCGTCGGCAGGAGCTGGTCGCGGCCCAGCTCGTTGGAGATCATCGTGTCGATGCTCGACGCCGCGACGCGCCCGCCCTGCGGGTGGCGGCCCGTCGTCGAGAAGAGCTGCCCGTCGGGGTGGGCGACGGTGTTCATCTCGAGGCCGTTGATGACCGTGATGCGGTCGGCCATGTCGACGAGGTCGCCGATGCCGGGACCGAACGCGTAGCTCGCCCCGCGCGGGCGCACGAGCGCGAACGTCTTGAACGTCCCCTCCGCCATCGGCGCGTCGACCCAGTGCTTCAGCTGCGACGTGTCGGTGTTCTCGGTCGACGCGGGGTGGATGATGCCGCGGACCTCGTTCCGCGGATCGGCCCAGAGGGTCACGTCCCACCCGCCGAGCGCGATGAGGAACACGAAGAACTCGGTCTCGCTCGTCGCGCGGGCGACGTCGGCCATCGCGTCGCGCGTCGGCAACCCCGCCCACGCGGCGGCGGCGCCCGCACCGAGCACCTGGAGGAAGGTTCTTCGCGTGGTTCTCATGGCGACCTCAGTAAAGGTGAAACTCCGGATGACGGACGAGCCCGTAACAGACCGCCGCCCACCCGGCCTCGTCCGGCGTGAAGCGCGACTTGGGCTCCGCCTTGGCGTGCCCGGCGACGATGTCGCGATAGAGCTGGAAGAACCGGGCCATGCGCGCCGGCGGGGCGAGCGACGCCGGGTAGCCGAGGAACGTGCGGTGGAGGACGTCGAAGCGCGGCGCGAACGCCGCCGCGTCAACCGGGCCCCGGGGCACGTCGAAGGCGAAGACGAGGCGCTCGTGGATCGGCGGCAGCTCCTGGCCCTTCGGCGCCTTGAGGTCGTGCTCCAGCGCGCGGTCGCAGAGAGCGACCCCGAGGCGCTCGAACGTCGCCACCATCAGCGCGTTGGTCTGCGTCTGGCGAGGCACGTCGAAGCGGTAGTCCGGGAACCCGAGCGCCGACACGTAGTCGTCCCACGTATCGAAGAGGCCACCGCCGTCCCCTCCCCGCGCGCGCTTCTGGACCTCGAGCGGCGCCAGGCCGCCGAAGAGCTGGAGGTAGGTGCGCATGTAGACCTCCGGCGGCACCATGCGGAGGTTCTCCTTCGGGGCCGAGTCCTCCGCGAGGAGGCCGCGCTCGGGCATCGGCGCCTTCGGGCCCGGGTAGACGTGCTCCGCGGGGCCGCCGCAGCCGGCGGCGAGCGGCAGCAGAACGGCGAAGACCGCGAGCCGTCTCACTGGGTGCCCCCACGCCAGGTCGTGGACGACAGGTTGTTGGACCGCCGGTACTCGTCGGACCGGACGACGGCGCGCACGAGCGCCTTCATGTGGAACCCCGAGCGGACGAACGTGTCGGTCAGCGACTTCATGAGCGGCTCGTCGTCCGGCGTCATCGGCCGCCCGATGAGCGACGAAGTCACCCGCTGCACCGCACACGTCGCGAACTCCGGCATCCGCGTGATGTCCTGCCCCGCCCCGACCGGCGTCTCGTCGGCGTGCGCCGGCGAGCCGTAGGCGCTCCGCAGCATCGCTCCCTTCGCGTCGGCGAAGGCCGGATCGTAGAGCGCGGTGCACGCGCCGTTGAGCTTCCCGTTCCGGTCGAGCTTGCACGTCGTGCTGTGCACGGGAAAGTCCGCCTGCGGAAGGAAGACGAAGCTCCCCGGCTCGACCCGCGCGAAGTACGCCGCGAGCGGCTCGAGCGTCGCGTGGCACGTCTTGCACCCCGGGCGGATCATCAGGTTCGGCTCCGCCGACGGCGTGAGCTGCTGGCTCTCGGCGACGAACGACTTGCAGAGAAAGTCGTTGTAGACGGCCGCCGCGCGCGCCCGCGCCGAGGCGTACTTCTCGAGGAACATCGGCATCGTCAGGATGCCCGAGGCGTGCGGCCCCCGGTTCTCGACGACCTTCCACGTGCTCACGTCCTGCGGCTGGAGATCCGCCGGGACGCTCCTCGGATCGAAGAGCGGCTCCTTCTCGTCGAGCATCCCGAACGTGGCCTCCGGCCCGCAGCAGTTGCTGCGCTGGATGGTCCGGTAGAACTGCGCCAGCGGGCCGTTCACGAACGTCTGCTTGCCGGTGAGGATCTCGCGGAAGTCGCGGTCGCTCGCGAAGAGATCGTCGAGGAAGTGCACCGCCTCGCGCGACCACCAGTACGGAAACCAGCGCTGCACCTGCTGGCGCGCGTCGTCGAGCGGCATGCCGGGGCCGAGCGGCATGTGGTTCGGGTAGTAGAACGCGTTGCCCCCCTGGTTGCTGTCGCCCGGCACGCACCGCTCGAGGCCGACGCCGCAGCCGCAGTCGGGCGCGTAGTCGAGCGCGGTCTTCGTGTCGCACGCGATGTCCTGCCCCTGGTGCTGCGTCGCGTAGGGCCGATCGAGCGGCGCGGCGCGGAGGCGACCGCCGGGGAGCTTCGCGTCCTTCTCGGGGGCCTTCGTGCGGCCACTCGCGTACACGTGCCCCGTGTCGCGCGCCGCCGCCTCTTCCCGGCAGATGCGGATCTCGGTGACGGGCTTGCCCTCGGCGTCCGTGAGGAGCGACTCCACCGGCTTGTACTGCGGGTCGGGATCCTTCCAGCCCTCGCCGTAGCGCTGCGAGGGGTTCTTGGTCCGGTAGTCGCGGTAGAGCCACCACGGCTTCACGAGCACGGTGTGCGCGTCGAGGAC
>JBEKGQ010000062.1:0-15937 GCA_050012715.1 Polyangiaceae bacterium | reverse complement strand
CTCGCGGTGGACGCCACCGGCGCCGAGACGTCGCGGGCGCTGCTGACGACGCACGCGCCGTCGGTCGCGACCGACGGTGGCGCGGTGACGCTCGTGGCCATGCCGCACACGCCGCTCCTGGTCGACGCGGCCGGTACGCTCGCGTTTGCCTCCGGCGGAGGCAGCGTCGTGGGCGTCGTCTCGGGCGGCGTCGTCGACCTCGTCGCCGACGTGTGCCCCAACGTCCCCGGGCCCCAGGGGGCCGTGGCTCAGGCGGCGGGCCTGGCCCCGCTCGGCGGAGGCGCCTTCGTCGCCGCGTGTAGGGCGGGCACGCTGCTCGCGATCCGCTCCGGGGGAAGCGCCGGTGGAAGTGGCGAGAAGACGGCGCCACACTTATAGTGTCGAGCAAGATGGTCACAATCACCGAGAAGGCTGCTGGCAAGGTCCGCGAGATCGCCGAGGCCGAGAGCCTCCAGGGGCAGGGCCTCCGTCTCCGCGTCGTCGGCGGCGGGTGCTCGGGCTTCACCTACGACCTCTACTTCGAGGACAAGCTCGGGGAGATGGACGAGGAGTTCGAGAGCAACGGGGTGAAGCTCTACGTCGATCCGATGAGCTTCCAGTACCTCGAGGGCGTGGAGATCGACTACGTCGAGGGGCTGCACGGGGCCGGGTTCAAGTTCAACAACCCGAACTCGAAGGGCTCCTGCGGCTGCGGGTCGAGCTTCAGCGCCTGACCTCCCGGTAGCGGCATCCCCGCATGGACGGATCGGCCCGCTGACGGCCATGGTCCAGGTGTGAACAGGCTCCTCTCGCGCGGTGTCGCGCTGGCGGCGGTGCTGGTCTGCGCATGCGTGGCCTGCGGCGGGCGCGTCGATCCGGGCGATGACGGCGGCGCCGGATCGGGCAGCTCTTCCACCTCGTCGAGTGGCGGAGGCGCGAGCGGCGGCGGGACCGGGAGCACCGGCTCGGAGATCGTGCCCCCTTGCCCCGACTGGCCGCCGACGCCGGGCACGGCATGCGTTGGCCCGAACGGCTGCGCCTACTACACGAACGGCGCCTGCTCGGCCTTCGTCTGCAACGCCTCCAGCGAATGGCAGACCACCCCGGAAGGCTGCTGATACACGAACGCCCGAGCCGTGAGGCCCGGGCGTCCGCGGTCGACGTCGCTCTGTAAGCCGAGTTCTGTCTCGCGTCCGGGTCACCCCGGGCGCGGAGGCGATCATTCCTCTAGGGCGGCGGTCACCCGCCGCCTCGAGCAGCCTACCCGCAGGCATCGAGCGAGCAGCTCTGATGGCGCCTGCCTACATGGCCTTGCTCCCGATGGGGTTTGCCGTGCCGTTCGCGTTACCGCGAGCGCGGTGGGCTCTTACCCCGCCGTTTCACCCTTGCCGGCGGACGCGGTTGCCCGCGAGGCGCCGGTGGTCTCTTCTCTGTGGCACTCTCCTCGGCGTTTCCGCCACCGGGCGTTACCCGGCATCGTGCTCTGTGGAGCTCGGACTTTCCTCCCGCAGCGCGCGTCCACGAGGGGCGTGCCCTGCCGGCGATCACCCGAGCGGCGTCGACGGGCGGCAATGTGCACCTTGGAGGCCGCGCGTGCAACGGGCAGACTGCGAGAAGCGATGCGTCTTCACGTCTTCCTGTTCTTCACGCTCTCGGCGTGCGGCGGTCCGCTGACGCTCAGCACGCCGAACGTCACGCCCACGCTGGCGCGGGAGCCGACGCGGGTGGACCTCGATCCCATCGAGACGCGCGGCGTCGTGCGGGGGGACTTCTCCCCCCCGGGACCGGCGGCGGTGCTGACGGCGGCGATGGGGCAAGAGCTCGTCGGGCGCGCGCTGACCGGTGGGGAGCCCGGCGGCTACACCGTGCGGTGCGCGCTGGACCGGTTCGTCGTGCGCGAGGAGAAGCGCCCGCTCGAGAGCGCCGAGCTCCTCGCCCTCTATACGGACCTCGGGTGCGAGGCCAGGCGCGCGACCGACGGGGGCCTCGCGTGGCGCGGCGAGCTCCGTGGCCGCGTGTGCGAGCAGGCCACCAACGTGCTCGGTACCGCCGTGGGCGTGACGCAGCATCTCCTCGACCGGGCCCTCTCTGACGCGGCGCGCGAGATGGCGAGCGACCTGGCCCTGCGGGGCCTCGGGCTCCGCGCCGTGCCGAGCGCCCGCGTCTTCGCCGACGACAGCCAGCAGCGGTCCTCGAGCGGGCTCGATGACACTCCGTGGGGCCCGGCCGCGCTGCAGGAGAACCCCGGCGCCGTCGATCACGCGCTCCACACCCTCGACGCGCGCGACGTGACGCTGCGCGCCGCGGCGTGGAACGTCGTCGCCATGGCCTCGAGCCCCGACGACCCGTGGCTCGCGGGGGAAAAGCTGGCGCTCGACGACGAGGCGCTCGTGCGGTTCGTCCAGTACAAGGCGCTCGCCCGGCATGGGGGGGAGATGGCGCTCGGCGTCCTGCGGACCGCGGCCGAGCGGGACGGTGACGACCTCCTCGCCGAGCTGGCGAGGGACGCCCTGGCGACGGGCGGCATCGGCCTTCCGCGGCGGTAGGGCGAGGCTTGCCACTGGCCTCGAACTCGTGCGAGTTTGAAGATGGTCGGCTCGGCCCCGGAGCCGGCTGCGCTTATAAGGAGGGACCATCATGCCTGTCGCCAAGGTCAGGGTTCGTCTGACGCTCGTCGTGGTGCACTTGCTCGTCGCCACGGCACTGTGGGTGGCCCTCGCGGCCGCGGGATGCTCGAGCAGCAACTCGACGACCCCCTCCGGCGCGGATGCATCGACGACGAGCGACAGCTCGACCGGCGACCACACGAGCGGGAGCTGCACCGGGTCGCTGACCTCCTGCGGCGGCTCTTGCGTCAACACGACGAACGACCCGAAGAACTGCGGCTCGTGCGGCGCGACGTGCAGCGGTGGCCTCAACTGCGCCAACGGCACGTGCACCGTCGGTTGCCCGACGGGCCAGATGCTATGCGGCGTCGGCTCCTGCGTGAACACGCAGAACGACTACGACAACTGCGGCGGCTGCGGAAAGCAGTGCAGCCCCGGCCAGGTCTGTAGCTCCGGCATGTGCTCGCAGTACTGCGGGTCGGGCCTCACCTCGTGCGGCTCGTCCTGCGTCAACGAGCAGACGGACAACAACAACTGCGGCGCGTGCGGGAAAGTGTGCGGCGCGGGTCTCGTCTGCAGCGGCGGCAACTGCGGCGTGTCGTGCGGGCTGCTGACGTCGTGCACGACGGACGCGGGGACGTACTGCTCGAACACGCAGACGGACAACGCGAACTGCGGGACGTGCGGCAACGCATGCCCCCCCGGCGAGGCCTGCTCGGGCGGAAACTGCGACGTGACGTGCCAGTCGGGGCTCGTGAACTGCAACGGCACGTGCATCAACCCCTCGAACGACCCGACCTACTGCGGCGCGAGCGGCGCGTGCGGGCTCGGTGATAGCGGTTCGGCGGGGACCACGTGCGGCGCGGGCCAGGCCTGCGGCGGCGGTGTCTGCGCCATCAGCTGCCCCCCGGGCCAGGTCGCCTGCAGCGGGACGTGCGTCGATCCGAAGAGCAACGGCACCTACTGCGGCGCGACGCCGGGCTGCGGCGTCGGCGACGCGGGGACGGCCGGGACGACGTGCCCCTCCGGTCAGCTCTGCTCGGCGGGGACGTGCCAGTCTTCCTGCGCCTCGAACCTCGTGCCGTGCAACGTCAACGGGCAGCTCACGTGCATCGACCCGTCCACCAACAGTCAGTTCTGCGGAGCGACGACGGGATGCAACGCCGACGCGGGGACGGCGGGCCAGCAGTGCCCCTCCGGAGAGATCTGCGCGGGCGGAGCCTGCTCGGTGAGCTGCCTCAAGGGCACGATCGAGTGCCCCGGCACCGGCGGCATCTGCGTCGATCCGACGAGCAACCCGACGTTCTGCGGCGCGAGCGGCAATTGCACCGGCGTCAACGCCGGCATCACCTGCGGGTCGGGCGCCATCTGCTCGAACGGCAACTGCCTCATCTCGTGCGTGCCGGGCCAGGTCGACTGCCAGAACCAGTGCATCAACCCCAACAGCAGCAACCAGTTCTGCGGCGCAAACCTCGGCTGCACGACCTACACGACGTGCCCATCGGGCCAGAATTGCAACGCCGGTCAGTGCCAGCTCTCGTGCCAGGCGGGCCTCGTCAACTGCAACGGCCAGTGCATCAACCCGCTCAACAATCTCACCTATTGCGGGGCAAGCTCGAACTGCACCGGGTACACGACGTGCGCACCGGGGACGGTCTGCACGGGAGGAAACGACGCGGGCGTGCAGTCGATGTGCGAGCTCAGCTGCCTCGGCACCGAGGCGGACTGCAGCGGGATCTGCATCGACCCGATGACTGACTCCCAGAACTGCGGGGCCACGGCGGGCGGCACGTGCGTGACCGGCGACGCGAAGGGCACCCCGAACTATCCGGGCTTGAACTGCGCGAACGTGATCTCGGGGTCCTCTTGCTCCGGGGGCAACTGCGTCTGTCCGACCACTCCGACGAACTTCATCGATTGCAGCAACGTCTGCATCGATCCAGGCACCAACAACACGTACTGCGGGGCGACGGGCTCGTGCACGCCGGGGCAGACCGACTCGACGAAGGCGAACTACGTCGGAATGAATTGCTCGTCGATTCAGGGATCGGTGTGCGGCGGCTACGGAGGGCCTAGCGGGATGTGCAACTGCCCCAGCGGGCAACTCAACTGCAACGGGGTCTGCATCGATCCCACGTCGAACAACGCGTACTGCAACGCCCAGGCGGGCTGCACGGGCTACACCAACTGCGCGACCATCCCCGGATCGGTTTGCTCCGAGGTGCCCTCGGGCGCGCCGCCGGCGTGCAATTGCCCGACCGGGGAGGTCAACTGCGGCGCCGTCAGCGGCTCGTGCGCCGGCGGGACATGCAAGTGCATCGACCCGACGTCCAACAATCAATACTGCGGGGCATCGGGCAACTGTACGAACACCGGGAGCGGCAACAGCGCGGGGAGCGCGTGCACCCCGGATTCGCTCACGACGTGCGGGTTGAAACCGAACAGCACGGGAACCTACTACTGCGAGCCCACGTGCACGCCGGCCAGCGAGCCGGTCAACGGCCAGCTTGCCTGCAACGTGAACCAGGCGGGCGCATTGTGTGCGAACTACCAGTTCGACCCCAACAACTGCGGGAACTGCGGCTCGGTGTGCGGTCCGTTGACGGCATGCGGCCCCGACGCCGGCGTCACGCCTCCGGTCCCCGGGGCTCTCTCCTTCGGCTGCAACTCGACGTGCGGGACGGGGCAGACGGCGTGCCCGGCGACAGGAACCCCCACCTACTGCGCGAGCCTCAGCACTGACCCGAAGAACTGCGGCACTTGCAGCAACGTCTGCCCGGTCGCGACGCCGGAGTGCTCGAGCGGAGTCTGCGGGACCGGCTGCACCGCGCCCGAGACGGCGTGCCCGACAGCCGCGCCGACCTACTGCGCGAACCTCAACACCGACCCGAGCAACTGTGGCACTTGCGGCACCGCGTGCAGCGGTGCCGGCAGTAGCTGCGTGCCCACCCCATCCGGCGACCCGGCGCCCGCGCAGTGCTGCGGCGCCGGATTGAACGCGGTCTGCAACACGGGGACGGTCGGCAGCCCTGTGTATACCTGTGTCTCGACGACCGGCGGCGACAGCAAGCATTGCGGGAGCTGCACGAACGCCTGCACGGGCAACCAGACGTGCGTCAGCAGTCAGTGCTGGACCCACAGCACCGGCTTGGGCCAAGGTTGGGACGACGGCGCGTCCCCCAAGAACTACAACGCCACCGAAGCCCTCACCGCCTGTCAGACGTATGACACCGCCAACGGGCTCGGCTCGGGAAATTGCACGTCCTCGGCGGCCCAGTGCCCGGGGTACTCCGGCGCCACCGACGGCACGATCATCTGGTGGTACGCCGCCACCGGCGGGGGGACGAGCGTGACCCCCGGCGAGGTCACGGCGTTCACGTGCAGTACGAGCCCGACGTCCCTCGGGACGTGGTACTAACGCGGGCCGAGCCGAGCTCGCCGCGACGCGCGACGGCCATGAATCCCGCTGCCGGGTCGTGATAGAACCGCTGACCATGCGCAAGCCCCTGCTGCTCGCCCTCTGGCTCGGCACGACCACGGCGGCGTGCACGACGATCCTCGGCGATTTCACGGTGAGCGGCACGGCCGCGACCGACAGCGGCGCGTCGGACACGATGGTCGCGGGCGACACCGGGGCTCCGGGCGACGGCGCCTCCCCCGACGGCAACACATGCACCGCGGTGACGTCGACGGTGGACGTCTTCGTGGGCCTGAAGGCGACGCTCGACGGCTCGAAGAGCACGTCGAGCGGGCCGCCGATCACGTCGTACACGTGGACGGTCGACCAGGTCCCGATGGGAAGCGCGATCTCGACGGGGACCCTGGCCGGCGGGTCGACCGCGACGCCGAGCTTCGTGCCCGACGTCCCCGGCGCCTACACGCTGGTGCTCCAGATCGTGGCCGGCTCCTGCACGACGTCCGCGCCGGCCACGGTCAACGCCCTCCTGCCTCAGGTGATGTACGCGCAGGGGAACGTCACGCCAAGCGGCCCGCAGGCGACCTACGTCGTGGCCGATCTCCTCGACGGAGGTCCGCCGCACGCGGTGATGTGCCCGGACACGGCGGTGACGCAGGTCACCAACGAGATCGCGACGTTCGCTTCCTACGCAGGGCGCGCCTACGATTTCTGGGAAGCACCGGCGGGGCAGCCCTCGAGCTTCGCCGCGTTCACCGTCGACTACCAGGCGGGCGCGTACTCGACGCATCTCTGGGCGGGAACCACGGCGTCGGGCTGCGACGCGGGGTCTCCGCCCACGAACCTCGGCGCCAGCGGGTTCGGGCCGTCGCCGTTCGGCTCGGAGCCGCACTTCAGCCCGGACGGGTCGCGCTTCGCCGTCTACGACGCGCAATGGCACATCCTCACGTACGCGGCGAACGGCACGGGGCAGCACACCGTCGGGCTCTACACCGCGGGCCAGTCGGGCGCGCCCTCGTTCGACGTTCAGGGCCGAGGGACTTCGCAGACCGAGCCGCCGCGCGTCGCGTGGATGGCGTCGGGGACGTCGGTAGCGTGGGCGCGGTCGAACTCGTCGACGGGCGGATGGGAGATCGTGACCGCCACCGACCAGACGAACTCCACCCCGAGCCTCTACATGAGCTGCCCGGGCGTCACGCCGCGCGAGATCGCGATCCTCGCCGACGGCTCGGTCATCGCCAGCTACCGGGCCACGGCGACGTCGGGAGAGAACATCTTCCAGCTCGCGCCGCCCGCGTCGCCGCCGACCTGCCAGGTCAAGCACCAGTACACGAACGTCTCCGACGCCTCGTCCGCCATTGCGACCGACTTCGACGTGTCGCCCAGCCAGACGAACCCGACGCTCGCCTTCGTGCAGCTCGATCCGACGCAGCAGGACGCCTCGCTCTGGAACCTCGCGCCCGACAACCAGTACCCGGGCGGCTACGTCTACGTCGTTCCCGTCAGCCTGAGCATGCCGCCTTCGCAGGTCTCGCCGACGCCGGCGCTGTTCGGACCGCGCTGGATCGGCGGCGGCACCTTGCTCGTGTTCACCGGGCTCGTGGCGACGCCGGACGCGCAGCCTCCGAAGACGTCGGTCGTCGTCGTCGCTCCCAACGGGATGAATCAGCGCGTCGTAGCGACCGGGGACGGGGTGAGCACGTTCGTCTCGACGTCCGGCAGCGCGGCGTGCGCCGTCGTGAGCGGGCGCGTGGGCCCCTTCGGCGCCGCGCTGGTCGCGCTCGTCGCCTTCGCCGCGCTCCTGCGCGGGCGTCGCCGTCGCTAGAACACCGCCGGCATCGGCGAGGCGTCGAGGCCCCCACCGAAGCCGCGTCAGATCCCGAGGTCGACGGGCTTCTTCTTGCCAGGGCCGGGCGTCGGCGGCGGTTTGCCAGGAACGGTCGGCGGGACGAAGACCGGCACCGCCGGCTTGGCCGACGCTGCGCTCACGCTCGCCGGGGGAGCGGTGGCGGCCGCGGACGTGGACGCGGGAGGCTCGAGCGTCGCCGACGGCAGTGGGGCCGGCGGGGCCGTCGCCGCGACTGCCGCCGATGCGGTCGCCGTCGGCTCGACCATCGCCGGGCCGGCGGCGCTCGCCGTCCCCGCTCCCTTGCCCTTCACGGCGTACGAGATCCCGACGATGCTGGCGACGACGACGACCAGCCCGATGCCACCGAGGGCCACCATCGCACCGGCACCGGGACGTTTGCTCGGCGCCGGGCCGCCGTACGTGCGGGACATCGGACCGCCCGTCGTGGGCACCGGCGTCATCGGTGAAGGCGTCGTCCCCAGCGCGGGCGGGGGGGTGATCGCCAGCGTGCCCGCTCCCGGCTGGGGCGTCGCTCGCTGGGGCGAGCTCACCCCCGTCCCCATCGGGGGCGGCGGCATCGAGCCGGGCGTGTACTGCCGCTCCCGCATGTCGGAGCCGGACGAGAGCCCGAGCGCGAGGGAGAGCCCCTCGGTCAGGTCCTTCGCGGACTGGAAGCGCATCGACGGATCGCGCTGCGCGGCCTTGGCGAACCAGGCGTCGAACCCGGGGGGCAGATCGGACACGACCTGCGATGGCACCGGCACGGGCGCCACGATGAGCTGGATGAGCAGGTCGCCGAGCGCCTCGCTCTCGAACGGCAGCTTGCCGGTGAGCGCCTGATAGACGATGACCGCGAGGGACCACAGATCGCTCCGGTGGTCCACCGCGCGGATGCCCTGGGCCTGCTCCGGGCTCATGTAGTACGGCGTGCCGAGCATCGCGCCCGTCTTCGTCGCGCTGCCTTCGACCGCGTTCGCACCGGTGGCCTTCGCGATGCCGAAGTCGAGCACCTTGGCGATCTCGCGGTCGTCGTCCCGCACGAGGAAGATGTTGTCCGGCTTGAGATCGCGATGGACGATCCCGAGCGCGTGCGCGCGGGTGAGCGCGCGGCCGACCTGCGAGACGATCTTGAGCACCTCGGGGGGCGGCAGGCGATGCAGGCGCATCAGGCGCTTGCCGAGATCCTCGCCGTCGAGGAGCTCCATCGCGATGTACGGCGTGTCCTCGAAGACCCCGTGGTCGAGCACCTGCACGACGTTCGGGCTGCGCAGCTGCGCCGCGGCCTTGGCCTCGCGCTCGAACCGCGCGTGCGCCTCGGGGAGCGACGCGTGGCTGCCCTCGATGAACTTCACCGCGCACGGAATGTCGAGCCCGAGGTGGGTCGCGTGCCACACCGAGCCCATGCCACCGCGTCCCAGCTGGCGGTTCAGCCGGAAGCGATCGGCGATGACGACGTTGGTGGCGAGCGTGATCGGCATGCAGTCCCCAAGCAGAAGAGCGCCTCTTAAGAATACCCAGCCCCGAGCCCTCCGCACAAGGCGCGCGGGCCCGCCGCCGGTTCCTCAGCGATCTGGCGCTCTAACGCGCACCGTCCTTCCGTCTCTCCGTCCGTCCCCGTTGTGCTGAAGACTCACCCCGGGTGATACTCCCGTAGCACACCCATGCGCTCCGTCGCCCCCCGACTTCTGGCGATCGCGTCGATCGCGATCGCGACCAGCCTCTCCCCCCCCCTCTACGCCCAGTCGGACGCCGACCGGGCGACCGCGCGCCAGCTCGGGCAAGACGGGGAGACCGCCCTCGATGCCAAGGACTACAAGTCGGCGGAGGACGCGTTCCGGCGCGCCAACCGCCTCGTTCACGCGCCCACGCTGGAGCTCGGTCTCGCCCGCGCGCTCGCCGGGCTCGGAAAGTTCGTGGAGTCGCAGGAGACGTACAACCGCATCGTGCGCGAAGGCGTCGCCCCCGGCTCCCCGCAGGTGTTCCACGACGCGGTCGAGGCGGCGAAGAAGGAGGTCGACTCCGTCGGGCCGCACATCGGCGGGGTGAACATCGTCGTCCAGGCGGCGGGCGGCGGCGACGTGTCCAGCGCGAAGGTCCTCCTCGACGGCCAGCCGGTGAACAACGCGTCGCTGGGCGTCCGCCGGGCGATCGACCCGGGCTCCCACGTCCTCTCGGTCACCGCCGACGGCTTCAAGCCGGCGGAGCTGAGGTTCGACGTGGCCGAGGGAGGCTCGGTCAACGCGCCGATCACCCTGGAGAAGGATCCCAACGCGGTCGTCGCCCCTCCCGTCCCGCCGCCGGTGCCCCCCCCGGTCGACTCGCACACGAGCTTTGCCCCTCCGACGCCGCCGCCCGCTCCGGCGCCGCCGCCTCCCTCGTCCTTCCCGGGCTACCTCCCGTGGACGGTGATGGGCCTCGGCGGCGCGGGCCTCGTGCTGGGCGCGGTCGCCGGTGGCATCGCGATCGGCAAGCACTCCGACCTCGCGAAGGTCTGCGGCGGGGGGACGTGCAACACCGACCAGCAGAGCGCGGTCGACAGCTACCACTCCATGGGGACGCTCTCGACGGTGGGGTTCGTCGTGGGCGGCGTCGGCGTCGCCGCCGGCGTCGTCCTCTTGCTCGTGAAGCCGAGCGCGCCTCAGGTCTCCCCGGCGACGACTGGCTCCTCGCCGCTGACCGTCACCCCCGTGGTCGGTCTCGGTTCGCTCGGCGCCGTCGGCACCTTCTGAGGCGCCCCGGCGCCCAGGGCCACGAAGGCCAGCGCGGCGACGAACGGCGCGACGACGAGCCCGTACCGTCCCGCGCCGAAGAACGCCGCGTGCACCAGCGCCGTGAGC
Organism: Polyangiaceae bacterium; assembly: GCA_050012715.1. GTDB lineage: Bacteria > Myxococcota_A > Polyangia > Polyangiales > Polyangiaceae > Palsa-1150. Next base: position 5,251 of record JBEKGQ010000062.1, on the reverse strand, counting down.
AGGATCGCCGCGGCCGTCGCCGGCACCGCCATCGGCGCTTGCAGGAGCGCCCGGCGCCCGAGCAGCGCGCACGCCGCGACGACCGCCAGGTACCCGAGCCACCCGTGCGCCGTCACCGCCGCCACCGCCCCCGCGACGGCCACGAGCCCGCGCGCGAGCCGTCGTGGCCCCGGGAAGCGCGCGACCGCGAGGAGCGCCCCGAGGAGGAGCAGCCGGCAGGCCACGGTCTCGATCACCGCGAGCCTCACCTTCGCCCCGTCGTCGAAGGCCTCTGCGTTGCTCGCGTGCAGGTACCACGGCGCCGCGCCGAAGTAGTCCAGCGTCGCCGCCAGCTTTCCGGGCGTCCGCGCGACCCACGCGAGGGGCGCCGCCGCGATGTCGCGACGCGCGGCGCGCTCGAAGCATGCGTCCTTGCCCGCCTCGTCCCACACCGTGAGGCACTCCGGCGGGACCGCCATCTCCTCCCAGGCGCCGGTGCGCGTCTGCGCTCCGATGAGCAGGTTCCACCCGCCGTTCACGCTCACGAGCGCGCAGCGGTTCATGCGCGCGCAGTTGCGCGCCGTCCAGGGCGCCACGCAGGCCAGGGCCACGAGCGTCACCGCCGCCGCGCGCCCCAGGCGCGTCCGCGAGCCCGCGTCCCAGGGCACGGCGAGCGCCCCCAGCACCGGCGCCAGGAGGAGGGACTGCGGCCGGACCAGCGTCGCCACCCCCATCGCCACCCCGAGGCCGAGGAGCCAGGCCCACGTCGCTCTTCCCGGGTCCGCCGAGCGCGCGCGCGCCGCGGTCGCCGCGGCGACCACGAGGCACGCCGCCGTCACCCCCTCGGTCATCACCGCCGCCGTGTACGGCACGAGCGCCGGGTGCAGCGCCACCGCGAGCCCGGCGGCGAGCGGGCGCCACCGCGGCACCCCGACGCCGTCGACGATGCGATGCGCCCCGTACGCCGCCAGCGCGCCTAGCACCGCCTGGACCGTCATCGCCGCGCCCACCGAGGCACCCGCGATCGCGTAGGCCACCGCCAGCAGGGCCGGGTATCCCACCGGATAGTGCGCCGCGTACGTCACCGCGCCGTCGGGCCAGAGCCACGTGTACCCCTGCCCGGCGGCGAGCCGGCGCGCGAGCGTGTCGTAGTAGTGCCCGTCCTCCACCGCGGGGAAGCGTCCGTGCGCCCAGGCGACCACCGCCAGCCGCGCGAGGAGCGCCACGCCGAAGGCCAGCACGGCGTCGCGACGACGGTCCGCGCGCATGCCGTCGCCTCAGAGCCAGCCGGCGGCCCGCATCGCGACCACCACCTCGCACAGCGGCAAGCCGACGACGCCCGAGTAGCTGCCGTCGATACGCTCGACGAACGCCGAGGCCCTTCCTTGCACCGCGTACGCCCCCGCCTTGTCGCGCCCCTCGCCGGTGGCCGCGTACGCCGTCGCCTCCTCGGCCCCGACGGCGCGGAAGGTGACCCGCGTCGTCACCGTCTGCGCGTGCACCGGCGGGGCGCTCGCGGTCCCCGCGCCGAGCAGGAACCGCGTGCTGACCTCGTGCGTCGCGCCGGCGAGGCGCTCGACCATGGCCCGCGCGTCGTCGTCGTCCTTCGGCTTGCCGAGGATGTGCCCGCCGGGCGCGATGACGATCGTGTCGGCCACCAGGATGCCCGCGATCCCCTCCGCTCGCACGCTCGCGATTCGACCGCGGACCGCCTCGAGCTTCGCCCCCGCGATGCGCTCCAGGTACCCCTCCGGCTCCTCGCCTTCGCGCGTCGATTCGTCGATGTCCGCGTTGCAGACCTGGAACGGCACCCCGAGCATCGCGATCATCTCCCGCCGCCGCGGCGAAGCGCTCCCGAGGACGAGCGGGTGGTCGGCGTCGATGGGCACGCGGCGGTCTTACCACGGGGCAAGCGCCCGCCCGCAGGGTCGTGATAACGTCGCCCCGCCCATGCGCGCCCGCATCGCGCTTGCCTTCGCCGCTGCTTCCGTCGCCGCCGTGCTCTCCGCGCCCTCGGCGCGGGCGACGGACTGCTCGGGCCTCTTCAGCCCGTGCGTGAACGACGACATCCTCTGGCCTCATGCGGGGCCGTCGCGGTTCGTCGCCATCGGCTCGACGGACACGGTCGCCGCCGGACAGGTCGGCTTCGGCCTCGTCACGAGCTACCTGAATCGCCCGATCGTCCTGGCGATCCCCCTCGGCGGCGCCGAGAGCAACCAGTACGCCATCAACGACCAGGTCAACGGCACCTTCCTCTGGTCGTACGGCGTCACGAATCGCCTCGAGCTCGACGTCGCGGTGCCGCTCACCTTCGGCCAGGGCGGCACCGGTCTCGCCCCGATCACCGGCGGCTACGGCCTGAAGGACACCGCGGTCCGCGACATGCGCTTCGGCTTCGCCTACGCCCTGCTCGCGCACCCGCGCGTGAGCGACGCGGCGCAACCGCCCGGCTTCGGTCTCACCGCGCGCCTCGAGGTGAGCGCGCCGTCGGGCGACACCGACCAGTTCGCCGGCGATCGCACGGGCCTCTTCGTGCCGAGCGTGGCGGGGGACTGGCGCAGCGGGCGCTTCTTCGTCGGGGCGGAGGTGGGCGCGCGTCTCCGGCCCACGACCGAGATCGTGGGCGCCGAGATCGGGACGCAGCTCGTGACGATCGTCGGCGCGGGCTACGACATCCTGCCGCAGCGCGAGCTCTTGACCGCGACGCTCGAGGCGTGGGCCCTCCCGACCTTCGCCGAGCAGGATCAGGTCACCAAGAACGCGAGCGGCATCTACACGAGCGTGCCAGATGGACAGCACATCGCGCCGGCCGAGTGGCAGCTCTCGGCGAGAACGGCGCCCATGCGCGGAGGCGACGTCTCGATCCAGGCCGGTGGCGGCGGCGGCCTTCGCCTGAGCGGGGACGAAGGCAGCATCACGACCCCGCGTTTTCGCTTCACCCTGGGCATCCGGTGGGAGCCGCAGGCGCGCGACACCGACGGCGATGGCGTGCTCGACGCGCAGGATCGCTGCCCGACCGAGCCCGCCCACACGCGGAACGGCTGCCCCGAGCCGGCGGGCCCGCCCCGCCCGTCGGGCCCCGCGGTCGATCTCCAGCTCTCCACCGCCCACGACGTCTGCACGTCCGAGCCCGAGCTCGTGGACGGCTTCAAGGACAACGACGGGTGCCCCGACGAGGACCAGGACAAGGACGGCATCCCCGACCGCTTCGACCGGTGCCCGCTCGTGGCCGAGGACTTCGCGGGCGCCGCCGACGGCTGCCCCGAGAAGCAGTAGGGCCCGCGGGCGTGTCCAGCTACTCGGGCGACAGCCGACCTGCTACACGCTCTCCCGCGTGAGCATCTCCGTCCACCGCAGCGAGAAGGCGCGACACCTCATCCTCCGGGTGTCCGAGGGCGAGGTCATCCCGGACGCGCTCGCGACGAAGCTGCGCGACGAGCAGGTCGCCGCCGGGTGGCTGCGCGCCAGCGGGGTGCTCGTCGACGTCGAGCTGCGCGCCTTCGACGCGGAGCTCGGGACCCTCGGCAGCACACGCCGCATCGCGGGGCCGGTCCAGGCCCTGGCGCTCGAGGGGAGCATCGGCCTCGTCGACGGCGAGCCGTCGCTCTCGCTGCGCGGTCTTCTCGCGCGCGAGACCGATCGCGGCCTCGAGACCCTGGCCGGCGAGATCGCCAACGCGCGCGTCATCGCGCTCGAGATGCTCGTGACCGCCCTCGACGACGTCGCGGTGGAGCGCGCCCTCGACGAGGCAGCCGGCGTCTGGCTGCTCGGCGCGCGCTCGGCTTCGCCCACCGCGCCGCGCCCCGCGCGCCCACCGGCGGCGCCCCCCGCGGCCCCTCCGGCCGCGTGGAGCTCCGCGCTGGAGGCGAGCGAGCGAGCCGTGGAGCGAGAGCCGCCGCGTGCGCGTCCCACCGCCACCATCTCTTCGGCGGCTTCTTCGCTGCCGATCCCGCAGCGGCCGGCGCGCCCGCAGCCCGCGCAGGAAGAGGGCCCCTTCCCCGAGCCGGGTGACGCGGTCGAGCACTTCGCGTTCGGGCCTGCCGACGTGGTCAAGAGCGACGGCGACCGCCTCCACGTCAAGATTCACAAGGACGGACGCATCAAGGAGATCGCCCTCGAGATGCTCCGCGTCTCGCGCCTCCCGGACCACGAGGGCGGCAAGCGTCGTTTCAAGCTAGAGCGTCGGATGTGATGGGATCCCAAGCGCGCTCTACCTTTTGCCGCCAGGCCGCTTGACGCTGCGCGCGCTGAAAGATTAAGCCCACACGAGCCGTTGTAGCCTCATCGGAGGAATCATGACGAAGACCATCCCGCTCGCGTTTGCCTTCTCGGCGCTCCTCGTCGCCGGTGCTCTGCCCGGCTGCGGAGGCGACAAACCGCCGGTCAAGGCGCCCGACACGGCCGGGAGCGCGACGCCGGCGACCGTGACCACCGCCCGCTTGCCGGACAAGGCCCCCGACTCGCCGACCGCGAGCGCCGTGCGCATCTCCGACGAGATCGTCCGGGCCTGCGGCATCAGCGCGCCCAACGCGTACTTCGCGTTCGACTCGGACCACGTACGCGCCGACGACGGCGCGGTGCTCCAGCAGGTCGCCACGTGCTTCTCCACCGGGCCCCTCAAGGGTCGGACGCTCAAGCTCGTCGGTCACGCGGACCCGCGCGGCGCGAGCGAGTATAACGACACGCTGGGCCAGAAGCGCGCCGACTCGGTGAAGGACTTCATCATCGGCAAGGGGCTCGACAAGGCGAAGGCCGAGTCGACCTCGCGCGGCGCCATGGACGCGACCGGCACCGACGAGCCGACGTGGGCCCGGGACCGTCGCGTCGACGTGATGCTCGGGCAATGACGTTCTTCCAGGCCGCGCCCGACGCGGCGACCCCCCCCGACGCGCCGACGATCAAGCTCGACCTCGTCGGCCTCGTCGAGCACGCGGCGTGGCCGGTGAAGATCACGGTGGGCCTGCTCGTCCTGTGCTCGCTGCTCGTCTGGATCATCGCGGTGCTCAAGCTCATGCAGCTCGGGCGCCTCCGCGCGACCGAGGGCGACTTCGAGCGCAAGGCGCGCAAGGCCGGTAGCCCGAAGGAGCTCTTCGAGATCGCGGGCGCGCGGGCGTCGGCCCCGGGGGCGCGCGTCGTGGGGGAGCTCTACACGCGCGGCCCGACAGCCGCGGTGGACCGGCTCCGCGCGGTGGCCGATCGCGCCATCGTGGCCGAGGGGCAGAACGCCCGCGCGCTCATGTGGTTTCTCGCGTTCATCGCCTCGGGCGCGCCC
>JBEKGQ010000061.1:0-15984 GCA_050012715.1 Polyangiaceae bacterium | reverse complement strand
ACTGCGGCCCGCGCCGGCACAGCACCTCCGAGCCGATGCCGGCGAGCGTCGCCAGCATCGCCGGGAGGCCGAAGTCGTGGCTGTAGAGCATCGCGAACGCCACGAGCGCGCCGCCGCCGAGGAGGCTCCGGCGGCTCATGCGCGCGTCGTCCTTGCGGCGCGCGAGGACCACGACGACCGAAAGCGTCGCGAGGGCGGCGCGCGAGGCATCGGCCCAGCCGAAGGAGTACGTCGTCGTGTAGACGACCCAGGACACCATCGTCGAGTGGGTCACGAGGAGCAGGGCGCCGATGAAGAGGAGGTAGCCCTGCCCCGCCGCCACGCGCCGCATGGCGGCGTACGTCAGGACGAAGCCCGCCACGTTGACGAGGACGTGCGCGACGCGGACGTGCTCCAGGGTGAGCCCGCCCTGGATCCACGCGAGGAGCGCCAGGATGTACTCGCGCGCGGGGCCGTAGGTGAGGCCGGCGTCGGCCATCATGAGCTTGCCGAACGTGATGCTGTTGATCCAGCCGAGGTGCTGCCCCTCGTGCCCGCGGTAGTCGGCCATGCCGAGCTCGCGGAAGTGCCACGGCACGACGAGGACGAGGAGCACCGCGGGGACGGCGAGCGTCGGCACGTTGCGGCGCGCCCACCCGGCCGCCATCGCGGCGACCTCGCGCCGGCGCGAGAGGGCCCACGCGACCCCCGCCGCGAGCGCCGCACACGCGAGCGCCGGGAGGAGCGTCGGGTTCCGCAGGAGCCCCACCATCGGGAGCGCGAGCGCCGGGGCGCCGGCGAAGACGAGGCGCCAGCGGAGATCGGCGCTCGCGAGCCGCGACGCCCCGCCCGCCGCGAGCGCCGCGGGGAGCGCCATGGCCGGTAGGAGCAGCGCCGGCCCGGTCTCGGCGAACGGGAACCAGACGCCCACGCCGAAGCACGCGGCCTCCGCGGCGAGGCAAAGAACGGCGGCGCGGCCATCGCGTGACGCGGACGCCACCGCCGGGACCGAGCCCGTCGCGAAGAGCGGCGCGACGGCGAGCACCATGACGGGGGCGGCGTAGACGAGCCAGGTCCGGTGCAGCGCGCCGGACGCCACGACGAGGACCAGCATGAGGAGCGGCGCGGCCCACGCATCGACGCGCGCCTTGCCACGCGGGAGCTTCCGCCCGAGCCACGCCACGAGCACCCCGAGGGACGCCCCGGCGAGCGCCGCGACGACGGTGACGGCGAAGTCGCACAGCGTCTCGAGCCTCGGCGCGCTCGTCTTCGGGTGCGCCACGAGCACGCTGAGCGGCCTCGCGACGCGGTTGATCCACGGCTCCGCGAGGAGGAGGGCGACCATGCCGCCCCCGGCGGCGGAGACGCAGGCGGACGCTTCGGCGAAGAATCGTCCGAGCTTCATCGGCGCGCGCGGGAGGCTAGCGCGCCGGCGCGCGATCTAGAAGCCGTCGGCGCGCCACCTAGAAGGAGGCTTGCGCGAGCATCGCGATCTGCGCCTGCTCGCTCCCGGAGCCTCCAGGGAACCAGTCGAAGGGCACGACGAGGGAGATGACCGGGAAGGAGACGGTCAGCTGCAGGCGCCCGCCGACGAGCGCCGGCTCTCCGGCGCGGAGCTGGACCGGCACGCCCGCGCCGAGGCCGAGCGACGGGATGATGACGAGGATGTCGGGGGTGGCGGCTTCGACCATGGGCACGAGCGTGGTGCGCCCGTGGAAGCTCGTCTCGACCGCGGCCGAGTAGAGGACGTACGACGGGTACGCGACCTCGTAGCCGAGGCGCGTGCGCAGCTCGGCGGGGCCGATGCGGCCGCCGGCGCCGACGAACGGGCCGCCGTTGAGGAGGGTGGTCCCGCCTCTCCCGACGAAGAACCGGAGGACCGAGACGTCGCGCGCCGCGAGGGAAGCCCGCGCGACGAACGCGCCGTCCTCGAGGCTCTGGGTCCACCGTCCCTCGGGGGGCACCACCTCGAGACCCCGGGCGACGCGCAAGGTCACGTCGATGGTCGGCGAGCCGCCCCAGCTCCGGATGGGCGAGACGGCGTAGGCGTACTCGGCCTGCGTGAGGCCCCGCTCGGGCGTCGAGAGCCACGGGTGCCGCGTGAAGTGCGGATCGAGCACGAACTCGCCCTGATCGCCGTGAAACTCGGTGGACATCGGGTTCATCCCGCCCTCGAAGACGAGCTCCGCCCGCGCGTGCGCCGCCACCGCGAGCGTGAAGCCGACGCGCCGGACGGCGGAGCCGAGCGAGTCCAGGCGCGGCCCCTCCGGCTGGAGCGCGCGGACCGCCGCCTCGCAGACGGCGAGCTGCTCCGCCGTCAGCTCGTGGCGCGCGTCGGCGCCGTCGGCGCGGATGGTCACGTCGGACGCGGCGATGCCGTAGAAGGCGCCGAGCACCTCCTCGCGCGCGTCGCCCGGATTGAGCACGTGGTAGACGGCGCGGAAGGAGCACGGGGCGAGGCTGTCGCAGCGGAAGGAGAGGTCCTCGTGCTCGACGACGAGCGACGTCTGCCCCGCGACGAACGCTCCTCCGAGGTTCTCGGGCGAGCGCACGAAGGGCGCCGGGGCGTTGGCGCGCGCGTCGGGCGCCATGGCCAGCGACAGGACCGCGCCGAAGGCGGCGGCGGCCGGGGAGAGGCGAAGCACCTCCCGAGCCTATCCCGTTGTGAGCTAGGTTAGCGGCCGCGGATGCGCCTCCACGTCGTCGACGGCACCTTCGAGCTCTATCGCGCGCACTTCTCCCAGCGCCCGCCGCACCGGGCGGCCGACGGGCGCGACACGAAGGCGACGGTCGGGCTCGCGGCCGCGATGCTGTCGCTCCTGCAGGAGGACGACGAGGCGGTCACCCACATCGCGATCGCGTTCGACAACCCGATCCGCTCGATCCGCAACGACTGGTACGCCGGCTACAAGTCCGACGAGGGCGTCCCGCCGGAGCTGCACGCGCAGTTCGACGCGGTGGAGGACGCGGCGCGGTGCCTCGGGATCACGGTGTGGAGCATGGACCGGTACGAGGCGGACGACGCGCTCGCCACCGCCGCCGCGCGCTGGCACGGCGAGGTCGAGCAGGTGCGCATCCTGACCCCCGACAAGGACCTCGGGCAGTCGGTGCGAGGCCAGCGCGTCGTGCAGGTGGACCGCATCCGCAAGCGCGTGATCGACGAGGACGAGGTGCTGCGCCGCCGCGGCGTTCCGCCCGCGAGCATCCCGGACTGGCTCGCCCTCGTCGGCGACGCCGCGGACGGCTTCCCGGGCCTCCCCGGCTTCGGCGAGAAGACCGCCGCCGCCCTCCTGCGCATCCACGGGCGCCTCGAGGCCATCCCGCCGCGCGCCGCCTCGTGGCCGCGCGAGATCCGCGGCGCCGACCGCCTCGCGGCGACGCTCGTCGAGCGCATGGACGAGGCGCTCCTCTACCGGAAGCTCGCGACGCTCATCGAGGACGTGCCGCTGCCCGAGCGCCTCGAGGATCTCGCGTGGCGCGGCGTTCCGCGGCGCGCGTTCCTCGACTGGTGCGAGCGCCTCGCGGCCAGCGATCTGCGCGGGCGCCCGACGCGCTGGGCGGATTGAGCGTCATCGGGTGTCCGCGCGCGTAAGGGCTGAGCACTCGGCCCGGACGAGGCGTCGTTGCGGGGCACTCGGTGCGTCCATCGCACCAAGAGAGCGTCGACCCGTGGCGCGAGCAGACAGAGGATGCTGCCATGCATATCCTCCTTATGTTCGGAAGCGGCGCGTACCGCGGACTCTTCAATGGGGTCACGGTAGAAAGCAATCTGTCGCTCGCGTGGATGCCGATCGACGCCAGTGGTCCGCATGTGGGCAACATTCAATTCTGGAACGCGTCTGGTGGAACGGGCGCGAGCGGTCCTGGCACCTGGCAAGTGACGCAGTCGCTTGCCACTGGTTTGTTCACGAATCCCGCGGCCGAGCTGTGGGACCTTGGTGAGATTTCCGTGTTCTGGGACAGCGTCTTTTCGAGATGGATCGCTTTCTTCAACACGGGCCAGGTGGCTGGTGGAGGGTGCGCGTACTACTCCTCGCCGTGGCCCTGGGGCCCATGAACGACCACGGACGCCACGAGCGATGCGAGCCTGATCCTGTCGTCGCCTCGCGACATCTCGAACCAACCTGGCTTTCAAGCCATCTACTCGTACGGCCCCTTTCGAGTGCTACGCTATGGGTCCTGGAACCCGTGGACCCTGCGACGCAGGGTGTTCTACTCGGCGTCTCAGAACTACCTGAAAGAACATTTGCCTTACTACGCGAGCTATTTGTGCAGCACCACCTTCGGACACGGTTCCTAGCCAGCAGTACCCTCGCCGCGCAAGCGCTGACTGCCTGCGGCGGGCATGTCGCGCCCGCGGTCTCTTCGGACTTGACCGTCGTGCCGACAGACGGACCCGTCGTCTCCGTAGCGGTGGGATCATTGGACGGGAACTTCGCTTGCGTTGTCGTCTCCGGGGGCACGGTCGAGTGCTGGGGGGACGATGACTACGAGCAGTTGGGGTCGACGGCATCTGCCTGTGTCGACAGCGCGGCGGACGCCACGACGTGCTCGCCCACGCCGGTGCTCGTGCCCGGAGTCAACGGGGCAACCTCGGTATCCATCGGTGACCGATTCGCATGCGCATTATCGGCCGATGGTTCGGCGCGGTGTTGGGGTGCTAACGACCTCGGAGCGCTCGGAGAGAACGTCCCGATCGGTGGCCAGAGCGCGCCTGTCCTCGTCGCGAGCAACCTCACTGCGATCGCAGCCGGCGCTAGTACCGCCTGTGGGCAGGCGGCCGGAGGCAGCTGGCGGTGCTGGGGGGCCGACGTTTCGCATGTCGATGCCACTGGCAGTCCGACGGCTGCGCCCCAGGGATGGGACCCTGAGATCGATGGGGCGCTTTCTGTTGGATTCGGAACTCGGTTTACATCCTTTGGCTGCGCGCTCGCGGCAGATGGAAGCGTGCGTTGTTTCGGCGTGCTTCCGTGGGCCACCGACTCGAGTCCCGTCTTTCCACCCGAGGTCGTCTCCAACCTCCCCGGAATCACCCAGCTCGCCGTGGGTGCGGACTACGCTTGCGGCGTTACGACGTCCGGCCAAGTAGCTTGCTGGGGCAACAACGAGTTCGGCCAGCTCGGCGTGACTCCCTCGACCGCTCCTGCTCCACCCACTCTCGTGCCCGGCGTCGATGGCGCCACGCAGGTGGTCGTAGGCGGCCCGCGAGGAGAGTTCGCTTGCGCCCTGCTGCTCGGTGGAACCGTGGAGTGTTGGGGCAAAGACTTTGCCGGTGCGACGGATGGATCCGGGTTTCGTCCGGTATGGGGAGGCGAATGCGGCGTCAACTATTCCCCTCTGGATCCATGCTCGGCGCCCGTTGCCATCTCGGGAGTTTCAGGCGTTGCGCAGCTCGCCGCGGGTACTGGCGTATGCGCGCTGCGGGCGGACGGTACGGTCGGTTGCTGGGCGCTTCTGATGTAGCGTTCCGCGCGCGGTCAACCCCCGGCGGAAGGGTCCGCGGCGGTCATCAGCTCGGCGAGGAGCCGGTGGAAGTGGTGCACGCCGGTCTCGCGCGTGGGCGAGTAGCGGCCGGCGCGGTAGAGGCGCGAGCGGACGCCGCGCTGGACGGACTGCACGACGGCCTCGTCTTCCATCTCGACGGCGTGCAGATCGGCGCCCGCGCCCCGGTCGAGGCGCGACGGATCGCGGACGTACGTGCGGAAGGAGACGACGGTGCGGTCGACCGCCTGCGGGCGGACGACGTTCACCGAGAGGCCCCACGGGTAGACGTTGAGCATCGTCGCGGGGAAGAGGAACGCGTAGTACGCGGCGACGCCACCGGGGAAGGCGTCCTCGCCCGGCTTCGCGCGCGCCACCTGCACCGTGCCCCAGCGGGCGAGGTCGGTGCGGTACGACGCGTACTCGACCGCGGCGGCGAGGCCCGGGTGCACGAAGGGGATGTGGAACCCCTCGAGGTAGTTGTCGCAGTAGAGCGCCCAGTTGGCCGCGATCGGGTAGTCCCGGGAGCGCTCGGGGGCGAAGGTGAGGCCGTCGAGCGCGCCCGCCGGGAGCGCGGCGCGCAGCGGGGCGACGAGGTCGTCGAAGGGCATCGCCGGCTCGACGCTCGCGAAGAGGAGCGGCTCGAGGCGCCCGAGCGGGACGCGCGCGAGGTCGTCGCTCGCGGAGGGGAAGCCCTCGACCCCGTCGAACTCGGGCATCGACACGAAGCGCCCGTCGAGCCCGAAGCGGCGCCCGTGGTAGCGGCAGCGGAGGCCCTCGGCGTCGCCGTCGTCCGCGACGACGAGGTTGCCCCGGTGGGTGCACACGTTGGAGAGCGCGTGGAGCGCCCCGCCCGCGTCGCGCGTGAGCACGACCGGCTCGTCGAGGCACCGCTCGAGCAGCGTGCACGGCGCGACGCGCCCGGGCGACGCGACGCGGCCGGCGTCGGCGACGTAGTTCCACGTGCGCGCGAAGACGCGGTCCCGCATGCGCGAGAACCACGCCTCGCTCGTGTAGGCCTCGCTCGGGAGCGAGCGCGCGCGGCGGATGTCCGGATCGATGGTGAAGGCCGTCACGACGGCGCGAGAGCATACTTCCGTTTCGGCCACGACAGGCGCCATCATGGGCGCATGCGCGCTCTCCTTCCCTTCCTCGGCGCCGCCGTCGCGGCGTGCGCCTCCGCCTCCCCGCCCCCGGCCGCGCCTCCCGCGGACACGAGCTCCCCGGCCTCCGCGTCACCGCCCCCGGCGAGCGCCGCGCCCGCCGCCGACGTGGCCCCGACCGCGCCCACCCGCCCGCTCGATCTCACGAGCGCCTGCCCGCACGACATGCACCTCTACTTCGGCGATCACCCCGGCGACGGCCAGGGTCAACCTGGCGTCGTCGCCACCGGCGCGACCATCCCGGTCCCCCGCGCCGCCGACGGCACGCAGGTCGTCTGGGTCGTCGACGACAAGGGATTCGGCCTCGCCAGCGTGCACATCACGAAGCACATGCGGCACATCCGCATCGACGCCGCGTGCACGAAGCTCGACGCCGACTCGACCCGCTGACGTCCGTCGCTACTCTTCCTGCTTCGCGAGCTCGCAGCCCTTGGCGTCGCCGGCGTCGCACGCGCGCTGGTAGAACGCGACCGCGGTGTCGCCGTCCTTCGGCTGGACGTGCTCGTCGTAGAGGATCTCGGCCGCGAGCAGGCAGCTGCTCGGGTCGCCGCGGAGGCACGCGAGCTTCGACGAGTCGAAGGCGGCCATGAAGAGGAGCATCGCGTGCGGCTGGTCGCGCGCGACGCCGGAGCCGCGGAGGTAGAGCCACGCGAGGTTGTTGCAACCCGGCGCGTAGTTCCCCGTGCACGCGCGGCCGTAGTACTCGGAGGCGACGAGCGGGTCGGTCTTGATCCCGTGGTCGAACTCGAACATCACGCCGGTGGCGTTGCACTGCGTCGAGTCCTGCTCGCACCGCGCGATGCACGCCTCGACGGCTTCGTAGCGGCACGGATGCTCCGCGACCTCCGCCGACGTCGGCAGCGCGTGCACATCGGCCGGCAGGGACGTGACCGGCGCGGCGCCGAGCTGCGCGCAACCCGCGCCTCCGAGCGCCATCGCGAGACCCACGAGACCGGGAACCATCGCAGACTTCATGGCAGCCACCTCTGTCGTGCTCCCACGATACTAGCGCAAAACCTCACGCCAGGGGGCCGACCGCCACCTCTGCCGCCTGCGCCAGGGAGCCGTCGGAGAGCATCGACGCCACGGTCGCGATGTCGCCGTAGAGCGGACGGTCCTCGGTCAGCGGGGCGATGCGCTCACGCACCGCGGCATGCGCCGCCGCCACCCCCTTGCTCGGCGTCAGCGGGGCGCGCTGGTCGAGGCCCGCGGCGGCGGTGAGGATCTCGATCGCGAGCGAGCTGCGCACGTTGGCGACGACCTGCGCGAGCTTGCGGGCGCTCACGCTGCCCATGCTCACGTGGTCCTCCTTCCCGGCGCTCGAGGGGATGCTGTCGACGCTCGCCGGGTGGCACAAGACCTTGTTTTCGCTGACGAGAGAGGCGCTCGCGACCTGGGCGATCATGAACCCCGAGTGCAGCCCGCTCTTCGGCCCCGCCGGTGCGAGGAAAGGTGTGAGCCCGGTCGACAGCGCCGGGTTCACGAGCTGCTCGACGCGGCGCTCGCTGATGTTCGCGAGCTCCGCCGCGGCCATGGCCGCGAGGTCGAGCGACAGGGCGAGCGGCTGACCGTGGAAGTTGCCCCCGCTGATGATGTCCGCGCTGCCATCCTCGGCGAGGAACACGCTCGGGTTGTCCGTCACCGAGTTCACCTCGCGCTCGAGCACGCCCCGGACCCAGCCGAGCGCGTCCCGCGTGGCGCCGTGCACCTGAGGCATGCAGCGCAGACTGTAGGCGTCCTGCACCTTCCCGCAGTGTTTGTGGCTCTCCATGATCTCGCTCTCGGCGAGGAGCGACCGCAGGTTCCGCGCGACGGTCGCCTGCCCCGGGTGCGGGCGCGCCGCCTGGAGCCGCTCGTCGAACGGCCGCGACGTGCCCTTCAGCGCCTCGAGGCTCATCGCCCCCGCCACGTCCGCCACCGTGCAGAGTCGCTCCGCATCGAGCAGCGCGAGCGCCCCGAGCGAGGCCATGAACTGCGTGCCGTTGATGAGCGCGAGCCCCTCCTTCGCCTCGAGCACCACCGGCGTCACGCCCGCGTGCTTCATCGCCTCGGCGGCCGGCACCAGCGGCCCCTCGTCGAGGCGCGCCTCCCCTTCGCCGATCATCGCCAGCGCCAGGTGCGCGAGCGGCGCCAGGTCGCCCGAGGCCCCGACCGAGCCCTGCGCCGGGATGCGCGGGTGCACGCGGCGCTCGAGCATCGCGAGGAGCACGTCGACCAGCTCCGGCCGCACGCCGCTGCAGCCGAGGGCGAGCACCTGGGCGCGCAGCAGCATCATGCCCCGCACCTCGGCCGCGCCGAGGTCCGGTCCCACCCCGCACGAGTGCGAGCGGACGAGGTTCTTCTGGAGCTGGCGCACGTCGGACGCCGAGATGCGCGTCTCGCTGAGGGCGCCGAACCCCGTGTTGACGCCGTAGACGCGGGCCCCGTCGTCGCCCTGCGCGGCGATGACGTCGATGGCCGCGCGCGAGCGCACCACCTTCTGGCGGGCCTCCGGGTCGAAGACCACCGGGCGACCGCGCCGCGCGACGTCCTCCAGGGCCTCGAGCGAGAGGGGGCGACCGACGATGACGGGCGGCGACATGGCAGCCAAGTACCTTGACCGGCCTCGCGGATCCACTGTCTCCTCGACGGCAGCCGCCCGGCTCGGCCGGGCCTACCCCTGATGCGACGCGCTTTCCCGCTGCTTGCCTTCGCCCTGGCCTCGGCTCCCGCGGTCGCCCTGGCCGACGACGTCCCGAGCGACTTCGCCCGCCTCGTGCTCGACACCGGCCGCGTGGAGACGGCGCTGGCCGAGCCCGGCGTCATCCGCTTCCAGATCCACGGCGAGGAGCAGCTCCGCCTCGAGGGCCTGCGGAGCTTCCCGCTCGACGCGACCGCGACCCGGATCGAGGGCGTCCCGGGCGGCACGTCGGCGCCCCCGGGGAGCATCACCGACTCGATCGGGCAGAACTACTTCCTCTCGCACTGGTTTCGCATCACCCCGACGCTGCAGATAGGCGACAAGCTCCTCGTCGTGGCGCAGGCGGACCTCACCGGCCTGCTCGCGGGGCAGACGACGCACGACGTATGGGCCGACCAGACGCCGCGCGACTCGTACGACGGCTTCTCCAACGTGCAGCCGCGCTGGCTCTACGTCGAGTGGACCTCGCCCGTCGGCCTCCTGCGCGTCGGGCAGCAGCCGTCGCACTGGGGGATGGGCCTCGTGGCGAACGACGGCGACCACCCGTCGCTCTTCGGCGACTACCGCTACGGCAACATCGTCGAGCAGGTGCTCTTCGCGACCAAGCCCCTCGGGATCGACAGCCCGTTCGTCGTCGCGCTCGCGGGCAACATCGTCTACCGCGACAACGTCGCCATCCTGCTGAACGGCGATCACGCGTGGCAGGGCATCGCGGCCGCCTTCTACGAGAAGGGGCCCGACATGCTGGGCCTCTACGGCGTCTTCCGCGACCAGACGCACAACGAGCAGTCGGAGCCCGACTACTTCGCGTACGTGGACACGATCCACGTCGGCGTCATCGACGTCGCGGGCCGCTTCGCGCGGCCGCTCACCGCGGCGGGGGAGACGGCGTACGTCTTCGGCAACTTCGAGGCCGCGACCGAGATTGGCGCGACCGACGAGCTTCGCACGATCTACGAGCTCCCCGGCCCCGTCGGCGCGCCCTCGAGCGCGCAATGGACGAAGATCCAGAGCTACGGCGGCGCGGGGCAGCTCGGGGTCGTGCTCGCCGAGCGCGAGGGCCCGAAACCGCCGCGCGAGGTGGCGCTGCGGCCGGACCTCTACGGGAAGATCGTGGCCTCGGTCGAGGTCGGCTACGCCTCCGGCGACGCGAACCCCGACGGGACGACGAACAAGCGGTTCGTGTTCGACCCGAACCACAAGGTGGGCCTGCTCCTCTTCGACGAGGTGATGCGCTGGCAGACCGCGCGGGCGGCGACGGCGGCCCAGGATCCGAACCTGCTGAACGGGAGCCGCTCGCAGCCGGGCGCTTCGCTCCTGCCGACCAACGGCGGCGTCTACGGCGCGCAGTACGTGTACCCGACGGCGGTCTATCGCCCGCGCCCGTGGCTCGATCTGAAGGCGGGCGCGGTCATCGCGCAGACCACGGCCGACTTCGTCGACCCGTACCGCCTCGCGGTGCAGGGCGCGTACGTCAACTACAACGGCGGAGACCCGAAGCGGCACGACCTCGGGCTCGAGCTCGACGGCGGCTTCGAGGTGCGCAAGGAGCTGGGCCCGGTGCTGAAGCTGCAGCTCGGCGCGCAGGCCGGGGTGCTCTTCCCGGGCGGCGCGCTGGCGGACGCGAACGGAGTGGAGATGAAGACGCCGTGGATCGCGGTGGGACGGGTGGGCTTGCAGTACTAGGCCCCGAGCCGCCCTTCGTGGAGCAACGACGACGGACCGTGGACCCGGGAGACTGGGGATCACACCCCGCGCGCGAAGCTCACGATGCGCTCCGCCACTGCCCCCGGCGCGTCAACGTGGGGGCAGTGGCCGAACCCGTAGGGCCGCTCCACCACCGTCCGCCGGGGGAGGTTCTTCGCGTAGTAGTCCAGGTGCGAGTCCGGCAGGAGCCGCTCCGAGCGGCCCCACACGAGGAGCACCGGCATCGGCAGCGCCGCGAGCGCCTCGGGGGTCGGCGCGAGCTCGTTGCTGGCGCCCGCGAAGAGATCCTGCACCACGCGGCGCCCCACCGACGCGGGGAGCTCGTGCGCCACGAGGCGCGCGATGAGCGGCGTCCGGTGGTACACGCGCCCGAGGAACGCGAGACCGCCCGCGCGCGAGTCGAAGTCGAACGCGCCCTTGAGGTCGCGCCACTCCTCGTCGGTCGACGGCGCTCCGGCGGGCGACACGAGGACGAGCGCGCGCACCCGCTCGGGGCGAGCGATCGCGTAGTGCACCGCGAGCGCGCCGCCGAGCGAGTTGCCGACGACGATCGCCGGCTCGTCGAGGAGCGCATCGAGCACGCCGGTCATCGTGTCGAGCAGCACCTCGGGCGTCAGCGGCCCGGCCGGCGGCGGCGTGAAGCCGTGCCCCGGGTAGTCCGGCGCCACGATTCGGCGCACGTGGCGACGCAGCCGCGCGAGCACCGGGCCGAACGGCGTGGCGCTCGAGCTGATGCCGTGCAGCAGCACGGTGGTCGGGAGCAGGCCCCGACCGGGGCTGTCGTAGACGTGGACCCGGCCGAGGGGGGTGGGCATCCATCGGGTGACGACCCCGCGCCGACGCAGCGCGTAGCGACCCAGGCTCTCCGCGAGGGGAATGAGGAGGGGCCGCATCCGGAAGAACATACGGAAGGCCGCGGTGGGGCGCCAGACGGCCTCGACCGGGCGATCCCGGCAATCCCGAGGAGAATCGCCCTCCCCACCGTCGCGCTCGCGGTCCCCGGCACCCCAGTTTACAGTCCCGGCATCTTGCGCCTCTGCCGCCTGCTCGCGCTCCCCCTCCCCGCCCTCGCGCTCCTCCTCGGCGACGCCCCCCCCGCCCTCTCCGCCCCCTCCGACGCCGCCCGGTGGACCGACGCCACCCCCGACGCGATGGTGGACGACGCGCTCGCCCGCGCCCTCGCCCCCCACGCCACCGAGCACGCCCAGGCCGCCGCCCTCGCCGCCCTCTCGAGCCTCGCGCCCCGCGCCGCGAGCGGTCGCGTCGAGGACTCGCTCGCCCGCATCGCCTCCGGCCCCGGCGTCCCCGCCGACGTGCGCGCCGAGGCGGCCCTCCAGCTCCGCATGCTCGCCGTCGACGGCGGCAGCGAGGCCGGCGAGCGCGCCGAGCACGCCCTCGGCGTCGTGCACGCCTTCTCCGTCCTCGGGCCCTTCCGCGACACCGGCGGCGGGCTCGGCTCGCACGACGGGCCCGAGTCGGGGGCGACGCTCTTCGACGGTGCGGCGCGGTACTCGTGGGGCAGCTACGACGTCGCGTGGCGCGACGTGCCGCGCCCGTTCGCGCAGGCGACCGGCGTCCCGCTCGACGTCTTCGTGCACCCGCGCAAGGAGAGCTGCACCTGGCTCGCCACCGCGCTCGACGTCGCGCGCCCGCAGACCCTCGTGCTCCACGCCGCCTCCACCGGGCAGCTCCGCGTCGTCTTCGACGGCGCCGAGGTGGGGCGCGACGAGGCGGTGCACGCGTGGCTGCGCTTCGACCGCCTCGGGGCGCACGTCGAGGTGACCGCGGGCCGGCACCTCTTCGCGGCGAAGACCTGCACCGGCGCGCTCGACGACGACGGCCTCGTGCGCCTGCGCGTGACCAACGAAGCCGGCGCCTGGCCCGACGGCGTCACCGAGTCGCCGTGGGCCAAGGGCGGCGGCGTCCCGCTTCGCCACGGCAAGGTGACCCCCGCGCCGACCCTCCTCGCGCGCGCCATCGGCAAGAACGACGCGGACGTCGACGCGCGCCTCGACGCGGCCATCCTCCGTACCCTCGGCGGCGCGGACGACCTGCGGAGCCCCCGCGCGCCGGGTCTCCTCGTCGCGCTGACCGACCACGGGCTCGACGCCGACCGGCTCGCGATGGCCGGGTGGATCGCCCCCCTCGGCGCGAACCGCGGCGCGTGGCTCGACCGGGCCCGCAGCGTCGGCGACGCGGGGACGAAGGCGTTCGCGCAGCGGCGCCTGGTCGAGCGGCACGTGCAGGCGGGGCTCGCGGACTGGGCGATGGCGTCGCTGCGGGGGGCGAAGCTCGACGAGGCGAAGGACCCGGAGGCGGTGCTGCTGACGGCGCAGGTGGAGCTGGCGCTCGGCACGGACGCGCTGCGCGCGAAGGCGCTCCAGCGGCTCGAGGCGGTGGCGCGCACGACCGGCGAGGCGACGCCGGACGCCGTGCTGCAGCAGCTCGCGCGCACGGCGGAGGGGCTCCTGCCCGAGGTGGCGCTCGCGACGCGCGAGAAGCTCGCGAAGCGCGGCGAGCTCGGCGCGGACCGGGTGCGGGTCGTCGCGGTGACGAAGGGACGCGACGCGGTCGTGGCGGCCGCCCAGCGCGCGTTCGCGGGCGGGGTGACCGACGCGAACGAGGCGCTCTCGGTGGCGCAGCTCGTGGCGCGGGCGGGGGCGCACGCCGAGGCGTTCGCGCTCTTCTCGCAGCTCACGCGCTGGGCCCCGAACCGCGCGCCGGTGTGGGCGGGGCTCGCGGAAGAGATGAGCGCGGCGCCGTCGGACGCGTCGGCGGGCACGGTGATCGCCGCCGCGCTGCGGCGCGCGCGCGAGCTCGATCCGACCGACGCGAGCTACCGCGCGGAGCTGGCCTTGCGCGCGAAGTCGTCGAGCCCCGACGGCGAGGTGCACGACGACGACCGGTACATCGTACCGTCGCAGACGATCCTCGCGCGCCGGGCGACCTCGCCGAAGGACCTCGCCGACGTGCAGGACCGGCAGCTCTACTGGCTGCGCGCGGCGGTGATGCACCCGGACCGGCGAGTCTCGGAGATGGTGCAGTACGCGCGCGAGATCGGCATCGCGCCGCGCACGGAGGACGAGCTCTACGAGAACATCCCCGCCGAGGGCGACCAGACGGAGATCCTCCGCGCGCGCGTGCACCGGAAGGACGGCGGCGAGGCCTTCCCGGTCGAGGAGGCGAACGACAACGCGCAGCCACGTATCCGCTGGCCGGAGCTGGTGAGCGGCGACGTGGTCGAGGTGGCGTTCCGCTCGTGGACGGCGGGGCCGGTGGGCGGACGGGGCGATCCGCCGTTCTACCGCCTCGACTACGCGGCGGCCCAGGCCACTCACCCGCTCCTCTACAACGAGGACGTCGTGGAGTCCCCCGCCGACCGGCCCATCTTCACCGACGTGGTGAACGGCAAGGCCGAGAAGAAGGAAGAGCGGGACGAGAACGGGCGCCACATCGTGCGCTACGTGTGGGAGCACCCGCCGAACGTGCCCGACGAGCCGCTCGCCCCGGCGACGAGCGAGACGGTGCCGGTCCTGCTCATGTCGACCTTCAAGGACTGGACCGCCTTCCGCGCCTGGTACGCCGACGCGGTGCAAGGCTTCACCGAGCCCGACGCGCAGGTCCGCGAGCTCGCGGCGAAGCTCACGAGGGGCAAGGGCACGCGCGACGAGAAGCTCCGCGCGCTCTTCGACTTCGTGGCCGACGACATCCGCTACGTGAACTACGTGAGCGGCGAGTGGTGGCTCCCGAACCGCCCGCAGCAGCTCCTCGCGCGCCGCGAGGGCGACTGCGACGACAAGGCGATCCTGCTCATCACGCTCCTCAAGGCGGTGGGCATCGACGCGAAGGAGGTCATGGTCCAGACGCGCCTGACCAACCAGCCCTCGGTCGTGCGCGCGAAGGGCGTCGCGGTGCCTCTCTTCGACCACGGCATCGCGTGGCTCCCGGGGCCGAACGGCGGGACGTACCTCGACGCGACGAGCCCGCAGTCGCGCCTCGGCCCGCTGCTCTCGATGGACGCGCGCGCGGTGGCGCTGCGCCTCGACGGCCCGCCGGAGACGGTGACCCTCCCCGCGAGCACGCCGGACGACCACGGCATCGACGCGTCGTGGACGGTGAAGCTCGCCGCCGACGGCGGCGCCGAGCTGGAGGGCGACGAGCGCGCCCTCGGCGACGACGCGCTCTGGATGCGCAGCTACCTGAGCGAGCCCGGCGCCCGCGCGCAGTGGGTGGAGGATCACCTGGTGGGCCCCTGGTTCTCGACCGTCGAGGTGGAGAAGAAGGTGGACTTCAGCGGAGAGCTCCCGCGCGGCGCGGCGGACGTGAAATGGCGCGCGCGGAGCAGCAGCCTCGCCCGCCACGAAGGGCCGGAGATGGTCCTGCCGCTCTCGCCGTCGCAGACGACGGCCTCGCAGATCGCGCCGCTCGTGAAGCGCACGCTCCCGGTGTGGCTGCCATCGAGCATGGCGCCGCGCAAGGAGTCGCGGACGATCCGCATCGTCGCCCCGAGAGGCTGGCGCTTCGAGGCGCTGCCCCAGGGCGGCGACGAGAACGGCGGCCCCTTCGGCCGGGCCCACCTCGACGTCGCGCCCGACCCGCGCGATCCGCAGGCGGTCATCGTGAAGCGCACGATGGTCTTCGACCAGAGCACCATCTCGGTCGAGGAGTACCCGCGCTGGCGCGCGTGGGTGCAGCACGTCGACGCGCTGATGCACAAGGCCGTCCGCCTCGAGCCCGTGGGGACCCGATGACGCGGAACCGTCCTCTCTCCTGGCGGCTTGGCGGCCTGGCGGCCGTCTTCTCTCTCTCCATGGCGTGCGGCGGGCCCGAGGCGCGCGCGCCGCAGGGGCCGCGCGCGGATCTGCCGGTGCTCTACGGCGACGCGTTCCGCGTGGACGCGACGGGCGATCCGGCGGTGGCGGTGAAGGCGTACCTCGACGCGGTGCGCGCGGCGGCGCGCGCGGAGGGCGACCC
>JBEKGQ010000060.1:0-16038 GCA_050012715.1 Polyangiaceae bacterium | reverse complement strand
GGGAACGACGAGAGCGTCGTCAGCGGTGCGCGCCACGCGAAGTCGCTGCGTTGCGCCTCGCCCACCAGCGGCACGACGATCTGCGCCGAGATGCTTCCGGCCCCGCCGTCGCCCGCCCCATCGTGCTCGCGCTTCGCGAGCATCGCCGACGCGTGCGGCGGCGTCGAGAGGACCTCCTGGGCCCGGCCGACGCTCTTCGCCTCCGCGCCGCTTCCGAACGGCGCGAGCGCGACCGCCACGTCGTCCACGTCGCGGTAGCGGGCCGCCGGATCCCGGCGGAGGCAGCGCATGACGACCTCCGACAACGCGTCGGGCACCTCCCAGCGCAGCTCGCCGAGGTCCCGCGGCATCGCCGCCAGGATGGCGTCGTTCACCGCGCCCGGCGAAGCGCCGCCGAACGGCGCGACCCCCGACAGCAGCTCGTAGAGCACCGCGCCCACCGACCAGACGTCGCTCCGCGGATCGAGCACGGCGGGATCGCGCACCTGCTCGGGCGCCATGTACGCCGACGGCGCGGAGCTGGCCTGCGCCCCTCGAAAGTCGAGCACCTTGAGCACCGCGCCCGGCCCGCGGCCCGGCGTGAGGAGCAGGTTCGCGGGCTGGATCTCGCGGTGCAGGACGCCGACGGCGTGGGCCGCGGCGAGCGCCTCGAGCGCCTGCAGCATCACGTCGACCGCCGCCTCCGGCTCGAGCGGCCCGCCTTCGGCGAGCACCTGCGCGAGATCGTCGCCGAAGAGCTGGTCCATCGCGACGAACGGGCACCCGTCCGGCAGCTCCCCGATGTCGAGCACCCGGGCCGCGTGGTCGCTGCGAATCCGCGCGACCGCGCGCGCGTGCTCCACGAACTGCGCGATCTGCCCGGGCGTCGCGGCGCCGAGCCGCATGATCGCCACGACCACCGGCCGGTCGAGCGCGTCGTCGTGCGCCTCGACGACCACCGTCTTGCGACCGGAGCTCGCGACCCTCACCACGCGGTACTTCGACGCGACGACGTCCCCCTGCTTCCACACCCCCGTGCTCACTTCACTGCTCCCCACGGCTCATCTCCCCCGAGTCAAGGACCGTAGTCGCGCTCGCCGTCTCATTCACGTTCCAATCGTGCAGAACGCGCAGATGATACATCCGGGAC
Organism: Polyangiaceae bacterium; assembly: GCA_050012715.1. Classification (GTDB taxonomy): domain Bacteria; phylum Myxococcota_A; class Polyangia; order Polyangiales; family Polyangiaceae; genus Palsa-1150. Next base: position 14,909 of record JBEKGQ010000060.1, on the reverse strand, counting down.
GGACGGTTGCATCCAGGACGGAACCGGTCAGGTCTTCCGCTTCGCCCTCGCCAGGGCCTTCGCCTCGATCATCCGCGTCATCCCCTCCCATTGCTCCTTCTCCTCGCCGGTGGCCTTCCACAGCGTGAAGTGGCACGTCGGCGCGCCGCTCGGGATCGTGGTGTCGAAGCGGACCTCGAAGCCCATCTTGCCGGTCATCTCGCGCGCGGCGTCGACCATGCCCTGCACGAAGTAGCGCTGCACGCGGCAGTCGAAGGCGCCGTAGTGGTCCTGGTGCGGGCACCACACGATGTCGAAGGTGACCTTGTCGTCGGCGTCGATCCGCGGATCCTCGAGCGACGCGTAGGCGATGCGGTTGACCACGGTCGCGAAGAACGAGACGAACTCGGCCTCGGTGAGGCCCTCGGGGATGGCGACGTTCTCGAGGATCTGCCGGCCCACGTCGTGGCCCACACGGTGGAGCGCCTCGTAGACGAGCTTTTGTCCCTCCTCGCCGAATCGCGCCTCGCACGCCTCGAGGATCTGGATGAGGGCCATCGCCTGCATCGTCCCCCACTGCCAGAGCGTCGCCGGATCGAAGTCCGTCTTCGCGAGGACCTCCTCCTTGAGGCGCTTGAGCCCCTTCGCGTACGGCTGGTTGAAGCGGAAGTCCTTCCATCGAGGCTCGGCGCGGTGATCCCAGTGCGGCATGAGGCGAGGATAGCCCGTCATCCCGCGCTGCGGCGCGCGAGGCCACGGCGGCGCCAGGCGTCCCACGCGAGGATCGCCACGCCCGCGGCGCCCGCCAGACCCGCCGCGACCTCGAGCGCGCGGGCCGGTCCCCACGTTCGCCAGAGCAGCCCCGTGAGGAGCCCCGCCGGCAGCGCCGTGATGCCCACGACGAAGTTGTAGGCGCCGTACGCGCGCCCGCGCTGATCCTCGCGCACCAGATCCTTGAGCAGCGCCTTCTCCACCGGCTCGGTGAGCCCGAAGAAGATGCCGTAGAGGATGAACAGCGCCCACACGTGCCACGTCGCGGTGGCCTCCCCGAGCCCCGCGTAGACGAGCGCGTAGACCGCCCACCCGATGGCGATGAGGGGCGCGCGCGGGATGCGGTCCGCGAGGTCTCCCCCGAGCCACGCCCAGACGACCTTCGATGCGTTGAGGGCGGCCCAGAGGATGGGGATCTCCGCGGTGGAGAGGCCGACCGACCGGGCGCGAAGGAGGAGAAAGCCGTCCGACGAGTTGCCGAGGGAGAAGAGCCCCAGGATGACGAGGTACGACGTGAGCGTCGGCGTGAGCACCCCGGGCGCCCCGGCGCGCGGCGCCTCGGCGCGGGGCCGCGCCGGCTCTCGCACCGCGAGGACGAGCAGCGTGGCGATGGCGCCCGGAATGACCGCGACCCAGAAGACGCCGCGGAGCGAGAAGCCCACCGCGACGAGCGCCGTCGCCACGAGCGGCCCGACGACCGCGCCCAGGTTGTCCATCGCGGACTGGTACCCGAAGGCGCGCCCCGCCTTGTCGCCCGCGGCGTCCGCGATGAGCGCGTCGCGCGGGGAGCCGCGGATGCCCTTGCCCACGCGATCGGTGACGCGGACCGCGAGCACGTGCCAGGGCTGCGTCGCGAGGGCGACGAAGGGCCTCACCGCGCTGGCCAGGCCGTAGCCGAAGAGGACGAGCGGCTTGCGCCGCGGGACCCGGTCGGCGACGACCCCCGACGCGAGCTTCAGCAGGCTCGACACCGTGTCCGCCGCTCCCTCGACGAGCCCGATGTACGCGGGCCCGGCCTTGAGCACCTCGGTGAGGAACACCGGCAGGAGCGGGAAGATCATCTCCGTCCCCACGTCGGTGAAGAGGCTCGTGAAGCCGAGGAGGATGACCGCCGCGGGCAGGCGCGGGCGCGGGCGCGTCTCGGACATCTCCCGCACTATAGGCGTCGTGCTATGGACGGTCGCCGTGTCCGTCGCCCTCTTCGTCCGTCACGGGAAGGCCTCCGCCTTCTCGTCGAGCACCGACTACGACCAGCTCTCGCCCCCGGGCGTCGAGCAGAGCGAGCTGCTCGGAACCTGGCTGGCCGACGAGCGCCTCCACTTCGACGCCGTCTTCGTCGGTCCGCGCAAGCGGCACGAGCAGACGTACGCCTGCGTGACGCGCGTCCTCGCCACCCGCGGCCTCCGCATCCCGGAGCCGACGCTCCTCCCGGAGCTCGACGAGCACGACGGGATCTCCCTCGTCTTCCGGATGCTTCCCGCGCTCGCGGCCAGCGATCCCGAGCTCGCGGACATCGCGGAGGCGATCGCCAAGGCCGGAAAGCCCTCGGCCGACCACGTGCTCGCCGCCTTCAAGCGCATCACGCGGCGCTGGGTGCGCGGCGAGGTCGGGCACGACGAGGTGGAGCCGTGGAAGGCCTTCCGCGCCCGCGTGTCGCGCGCGCTGGAGAAGATCGCCGCCGTCGGCCGGGGCAAGACCGCGCTCGTCTTCACGTCGGCGGGGGCCGTCGCGGCCGCGACGGCGGACGCGCTCGCGGTGACGGACGAGGAGCGCGTGCTGGATCTCAGCTGGTCGCTCTACAACGGCTCGCTGACGGAGCTCGACTTCACCGGCGAGCGCTGGGGGCTCCGCAGCTTCAACGGCACGCCGCACCTCCGCGACCGGAGGCTCGTCACGTCGGTGTGAGACGCGGCGTCGGCCGGCCTTGGGCTATCCTGCGCCGATGCTCGAGCCCACGCCCCGCGCCCGCGACGCCGTCGCCCGCATCCGCGAGTTCGTCCACGACGAGGTGATGCCCCTCGAGCCCAAGCTCGCGGGCGCGACGTTCAAGGACGTCCTCCCGCTGCTCGAGGCGGCGCGCGAGCGGGCGAAGGCCGCCGGCATCTGGGCGCCCTACCTGCCGCACGACCTCGGCGGCATGGGGCTGTCGCTCTACGACTACGCCTTCGTCAGCGAGGAGCTCGGGCGAACGCCGCTCGGGCACTACTGCCTCAACTGCCAGGCGCCCGACGTCGGCAACATGGAGCTCCTCATCGCCCACGGGAGCGACGCGCTGAAGAAGCGCTTCCTCGCCCCGCTCGCCGCCGGGCGCATCCGGAGCTGCTTCTCGATGACCGAGCCCGAGCACGCCGGCTCGAACCCCGTCCACATGTCGACGCGCGCCGACAAGGACGGGGACGATTACGTCATCACCGGCCACAAGTGGTTCACGAGCAGCGCCGACGGGGCCGCCTTCGCCATCGTCATGGCGGTGACCGCGCCCGGCGCCGACAGTCCCTACGCGCGCGCGAGCCAGATCGTCGTCCCGCTCGACACGCCGGGCTTCACCCTCGTGCGCAACATCTCCGTGATGGGCGAGACGGGGAGCGACTGGGCGAGCCACGCCGAGGTCCGCTACGAGGGCGTGCGCGTCCCGCAGGCGAATCGCCTCGGCGCCGAAGGCGCCGGCTTCATGCTCGCGCAGGAGAGGCTCGGGCCGGGGCGCATCCACCACTGCATGCGCTGGATCGGGATCTGCGAGCGAGCGATGGACCTCATGTGCAAGCGCGCCGCGTCGCGCATGATCGCGCCCGGCAAGCCGCTCGGGACGCGGCAGATCGTGCAAGCCTGGATCGCCGAGAGCCGGGCGGAGATCCACGCGTCGCGCCTCATGGTGCTGAGCGCCGCGCACGCCATCGACGAGAAGGGCTCCCACGGCGCGCGCGACGAGATCGGCATGATCAAGTTCTTCGTGGCCGGCGTCCTCCAGCGCGTGCTCGACCGGGCCATCCAGACCCACGGCGCGCTCGGCCTCACCGACGAGACGCCGCTGGCGCACTGGTACCGGCACGAGCGCGCCGCGCGCGTCTACGACGGCCCCGACGAGGTGCACAAGGTGGCCCTGGCGCGGCGGATCCTCCGCGGGTACGGCCTCGACGTGGGCTAGGCTCTCGCGGAGGCCTGCGCCATGCGACTCCTGGCTCTCCTCTTCCTCGCGCCGCTCCTCGGCGGATGCCGGAGCTGCACGTCATCGCTGGTTCCCGATCCCGAGGGCCAGGCGAAGGACACGCCGGGATCGGGTCCGGTGGCCGAGGGAGGTACCGTTCGCCTCGTCGTCGGTGGCGACTCGCGGGACGACAAGGCGCACGTCATCCCCTGGGCGTTCCAGGAGGCGCACAAGCGCGGCGCGGCGGCGTTCCTCTTCCTGGGCGACATGGAGCTCTCGCCGGAGCTCGACAAGTCGTTCGCGCGCGAGCTCGCCCTCCTCGATCCGATCCCGTTCTATCCGGTTCTCGGCAACCACGAGGTCGAGCAGCTCGGGTTCGTACCGGCCGGTCGTCACGAGGCGGAGAAGTCCTTCGTCCACCGGTTCCTCGGCACGCCGCGCTCGCCCGTCCGGAGCGCGCTGCCGGACCGTGTAGTCTACTCGGCCGACCTGCCCGGGGGCGTCCACTTCGTCGGCCTCGACAACGTCAGCCAGCGCGGCTTCGGCGCCGATCAGCTGGCGTGGCTCGCGGCAGATCTGAAGCGCGCGCACGCGGAGCCGGCCACGGCGCACATCCTCGTCGGGATGCACAAGCCCCTCGCCCACAACGGCGTCGCGACGCACGGCATGGATCACGACGGCGCCCAGGCGGTGGCCGACTCCGACGCGGCGCTCGCGCTCTTCGTCGAGAACCATGTGGACATGATCCTCGCGAGCCACGTGCACCAGTTCACGCGGTTCGAGCAGCACGGCATCCCGAGCTACATCACCGGCGGCCTCGGCGCCCCGCTGACCCGCTCCGGGGCGGAGCACGCGTTTCACCACTTCCTGGTCCTCGACGTGACCCCCTCGGGCATCGAGGTCGAGGTCATCCGCTTCGGCGGCACGCCGTCGATGGAGCCCGAGGGAGAGGACGAGGACGAGTGATGCTGTCCCCCACCGACATCGAGGCTCACGTCGCGCGCATCGAGCGCGACGGCTACACCGTGCTCGAGGGCGTCGTCGCCGACGCGTTCCTGACGACGCTGCGCGACGACCTCGCGCGCATCGAGCGCGAGGAGAGGGTCCTGCCCGCGAGCAACATCTTCGAAGGCACGAGCACCGTCCGCATCTACAACCTGCTCGCGCGCGGCAAGATCTACGAGGCCATCCCGGTGCACGACGACGTCCTGCCCATCGTCGAGCGCGTCCTCGACCGCGGCTGCCTCGTCTCGTCGCTCTCGTCGATCGCCATCGACGCCGGCCAGACCGCGCAGCCGCTCCACGCCGACGATCAGCTCATCCCGCTCCCGCGGCCCCACGTGCCGCTCGTCTGCAACACCATGTGGGCGGTCACCGACTTCACGGCCGAGAACGGCGCGACGCGCCTCGTGCCTGGATCGCACCGCCTCGACCACGCGCCGGCGCTCGGCGAGACGACGCCGACGATCCCCGCCGAGATGCGGCGAGGCAGCGTCCTCGTCTACAACGGCAGCCTGTGGCACGGCGGCGGCGCCAACACGACGCCCGACCGCCGCATCGGCGTTGCGATGAACTACTGCGCCGGCTGGATGCGCCAGCAGGAGAACCAGCAGCTCGGCATCCCGCTCGACGTGGCGCGCGGCTTCGGGCCCCGCCTCCGCAAGCTCTGTGGCTTCGGCCTCTACCGCCAGCTCCTCGGGCACATCGACAAGTGCAGCCCGGTCGATCTGCTCGACGGCGTAGGCCCGCGTCCCGTCGTCGGCTTCGTCAAAGGTTAGCTCGCGGGTCAGTGCGCGTTGATGTTGTTCGGCACGCCCGCCGGCAAGGGCACGCTCACCGTGAGCACGACGTTGCCGATCTCGCGGTAGGCGAGCAGATCCGTCGCCGGCGTCTGCACCGCGTAGCCGGCGAAGGTGAGGCTGAGGTGCGTTGCGTCGATCGACGTGGCGGTCGGCGCGTAGAGGCGCTCGGCGAACCACGGCTCGGTGGGGAAGACCGGGGGGATCGCCGGCACGGTGACCATCTTGCCGCCATCCTGGTTGGCGGTGGTGATGGTGTTGATCGACGCGATCGGGTGGTTGATGTCGTTATAGACCGTCCAGTGCATCTTGTCGGTCGACTCGGCGTAGCCGATGTAGTGGAACGCGTCGGAGTCGCCGTCGAGGCAGTTGCCGCCCGAGAAGTAGAGGCCCCACACGCTGCCGTCGCCGTGGATGTCGAGCAGCGTGCCGCGCGGGCTGATCCAGCGTGTGCCGTTGTAGTCGACCGTCGTCGGGTCGTTCAGGCCGCTGACCACGCCGAGGTCGGTGAAGTTGACGCCGTCGGTGGTCGTCGCCAGGCGCACGTTGGAGATGTCGTGGTTGGTCTTGCCGCTGAAGGGAGCCTTGTTGCACTGCTGCGCGGCCGGCATCGCGGTCGCGCCGGTGTCATCGCCGTTCAGGATCTTCTGGACGTAGAGCACCGTTACCGGCGATCCCGCCGCCGCCGTGGCCGCGGTCGGGAACACCGCCAGGATGCCGTCGGGCTGCAGAAGCCCCGCGGTCGACTGGACCACGACCGGCGTCATCGAGCCGGGCGTGTTCGTCAGCGCCGAGCCGATGGACTTGATGTCGTTGGCCCCCACCGCGGTGCTGTTCGTGTTCCAGATTGGGAACTTGTTGCTCGCCCCGGTCAGGTTGATGACGTGGAGGGGAGCCACGTCGACGATGTCGTTGGTGTTGCGGTCGAGGAGATAGAGAAACTGCCCCGTCTTCGCGTTCCCCGGTCCCGGCAGCTGGAGGATGCTCGCGTGCCCCCACCCGTCGTCGGCGGTGGAGCCGTTCGCGGACGTCGCGCTCGCGTTGGTCCCGGTGATCGCCGCGGGGCAGCCGGTGCTCGTGGCGGCGGCCGAGTAGCCACCGCTCACCGGGCTCGTGAGGTCGGGGAAGAGCTCGAGCACCGTCTGCATGAAGTACCAGCTGATCCCGTCGTCGTCGGACTCCGCGACGACGACGGCCTCGTCGATGTCCTTCGGGCGCCAGTCGAAGAGGCCGATGATGGGCGCCTTGCCCCCGAAGGCGTTGCCCGTCGTCGTCAGCGTCGTCGTGTACACGAGCGGGAAATAGAAGGGCGCCATCGGCACCATCGGATCGGTGCCAGGTCCGCCGTCGGCGCCCGCGGCCTCGAACTTGGCCCCCGTGACGTACGAGTGGCGCGTGGGCGCGCCGCCGTCCGGGTAGTCGCAGAATCCCGCCGCCGTGTCGGGGACGGTGCCGGTGACGCTGAAGGGGTCGACTGCACTGACCGTGGTCTGCGTGTTCTTGCCGTCGGCCGCGGTGTAGACGAGCGTCGCCGGGGTCGCGCCGTTCGCGGAGCCCTGGCCGATCGCGGTGCCCTGGTTGATCGTGACCGCGACCGGCACGACGCCCGGACCGACGGTCGTGACGAGGACCTGCTTCGGCACCCCGGCGTCGGCGCCGCCTTCGGGCGCGCTCGCCTCGCTCGACCCCGCCTCGCTCGACCCCGCCTCGCTCGATTCTGCCTCCGGGGATCCGGTGTCCGTGGATCCCGTGTCCGCGGATCCGGTCTCCGCGGGTCCCGTCTCGTGCCCCGGGCTCGCGTCGGTCGTCGCGGTCGCGTCCTGCGCCGTCGACCCCGAGTCGCCGGTCGCGTGCGCGGAGTCGACCCCCGCGTCCGTCTGTTCGTCGGGCGGCGACGAATCGCCCCCCGAGCACGCCGAGAGTCCGAGCGTGGCGGTCGCCGTGGCGGCGATGACAGCGAGCACCGAGAGTCTGCGCATGGGAAGGGCGGCCTCCGAAGGGTTGCCGGCGGCGTGTACCAACCTCGCGCGCTCGCAGTTGCAACGTCTTGGCTACGAATGCGCGAGAAGTTCTGCGCGCGTTTCGGAATTCCAGCGGGCGCGCCCGAGGCCGAGCCGAGGGGTGAAAGTTGCTGCCCGAAGGCAGCGTCGGGGGGTGGATCGCCGATCCAGCAGCAGTCAGGCCTGATCGCAATCGACACGAGGATTCCCGTGTCACCGTTGTGACGTGGCCAAGACAATCAGGCGCTTGGGGACGCTCCGGACGCACGGTTCGACCGCCATCGAACGGGCACGTCGCATGCTCTTGGCAGGGCTCCGGAGGTCACTGCCTTGACCGCACTTCGTTGGCTCGCGTGCCTCGTGGCTCTCGTTCTCGTGCTCGACGCCTGCAGCACGGGCAGCGAAGGGGCCGCATCCAGCTACGGCAAGCGCTGGGGGAGCGGCAGCAGCAGCACCAGCAGCAGCAGCAGTGGCGGGGACGACTCGGACGCCGCGACCGTGACGCTGCCCGGCGGAGACGCCGGCGTGCAGACCATCGGCGACGACGGGGGTCCGGTGGGGGACGACTCCGGTCCGGTGGGAACGCCGCCGCCGCCCGACCCGAACCTCACCGCGCAGCAGTGCGGCGTGTGCCACACCGCCATCTACACCCAGTGGCAGCAGTCGATGCACTCGCACGGGCTCACGAGCCCCACCGTGATCGCGCAGACCAACCAGGACGTCGACCAGACGTTCGCCGGCACTTCGAACCCCGATCCGCTGAAGTTCTGCATCAACTGCCACGCGCCCAACGTCGCCGCCGCCGTGCCGGGCGCGAACCTCCCGGTGCCCGCGTCGACGCAGTACACCGACGGCGTCAGCTGCACGACGTGCCACCAGTTCGACGGCAACCCGCAGAAGGGGAGCGGCGCGTTCGCGACGAGCTACCAGGGCGACGGCTACCAGCTCGGCTTCCTCGCCCCGAAGAACTACGAGGGTGAGCTCGACTCACCGGTGCAGAACAGCCTCCACGTGAGCAACAGCACGGGCAAGGACTTCTCGCCCAACCCGAACAAGCTCTGCGCGAACTGCCACGAGGTGTGGATCGACTACAACCACGACGGGGTCGTCGAGAAGGGGCTCGATCTCGCCCTGCAGACGACGTGGGACGAGTACACCGAGTACAAGACGCTCGGCGGCACGGAGACGTGCGTGTCGTGCCACATGCCGGTCGTCGACGGGCAGACGCGCGCCGCCGACGGCGCGCAGATCCCGGGCCAGCAGTCGGTGGCCGCGCCGCCGCGGGTGATCCACGATCACTCGTTCCCCGGCGTCGAGTTCGCGCTCGACAGCCCCTCGCAGCAGACCGCCACGGAGGCGTCGCGGACCGCGCTCCTGCAGAAGGCGGTGTTCTTCAACATCGACCGCGACTCCGTCGGCTTCGACAACGACGGCAATCTCGACTTCCAGATCTTCATCGCCAACACCGGCACCGGGCACGACATCCCGTCGGGCTTCGCGTTCGCCCGGCAGATGTGGGTCGAGATCACCGTCACCGACGACAATCAGAACGTGCTGTTCACGTCGGGCGTCGTCCAGAACCCGGGCGACGACCTCTGCGACGGCGACTCTCTCTTCGAGTTCGGCAACCCGATGAAGCGGTTCTTCCAGAACTGCCGCGACGTCGACCAGGAGCTCACCACGTTCCAGCAGAAGCTCGTGGACCTGGCCGACTTCGAGCTCGACGGCAGCGATCCCTTCGACCCCGCGGGGCTCACGAAGGCGGTGCAGGTCGGCAACGAGACGTGGCTCCAGTACCTGCACGGCGGCGTCGTGGCCCGGCAGCGCACGTTCGACGGGACCCTCACCGCCAACATCAAGCCGTTCCAGCAGGAGGAGTTCCAGTACGCCGTGCCGACGAACGGACAGGGCCAGGGGATTCACGTGGCCGCGCGCCTCCTCTGGCGGCAGCTCGCCCCGTACTTCATGCGCGCCCTCGCGAACGCTCAGCCCTCGACCGAGACGCCGCAGATCGCGCCCCTCATCGGGAACATCGAGACGGTGGTGATGGCGACCGACTCGATCGATCTGTAGGTCGCGGAGGGACCCGAGGCCCCGCTCACGGACAGCTTCGCCCCTGCGCCTTCGCCGACTGCCGGAACCCGTCCAGCGACTGCTGGCACGCCGAATCCGGGACGCCGAGCTTCCCGAGGTTCTTGCAGTTGGCCTTGCTCGGGCTGTTCGCCGCGGCCACCTCGCAGCAGCGTACCGCCTGCGCGCACACGCCACTCCCCTCGGACGCGCTCCCGAGACCTACGCCGCCGACGTTCACCGCCATCACCACGACCGCGACGATGACCCCGACGAGCGCGCCGCCGATGCCGATCCACATGCCAATCTTGGCGCCCGCCGGGGTCGGCGGAAGACCGCCGATGGCCACCATGGCGCCCGGCCAGTTGCCCGGCTCCCCACGAGGCACACCCATGCCGCCCATGCCCATGCCCACGTTCATGCCCATGCCGGGCTGCCCGTACGCGGGCGGCGACGCGGCGTAGCCCACCGGATAGAAGCTCCCCGCCGCCTCGAGGGCGAGGTTGGCGGGATTCATCGGATCGATGCGCACGGTGACGGGGGCCCCGGGCTGCAGCTGTGCGACCTGGAGCTCCGACACCATCGCGGTGATCAAGGCCTGGTAGGGCGGGCGCCCCGGAGGCTGCACCTCCACCTGGATCCGGAGCTGCAGGTTCCGCTGGACGCCCATCTGCACCGTCATCCCGCCCATCTGCAGCGCGAGGATCCTCGCCGGCGCCTGGATGCCCTCGCGCAGCAGACGCTGGCGCTCCGCCTCCGCCCGGCGCATGCCCCCGAAGACGCGCACGAACAGGAACACCGAGAACCCAACGACGAGCAGGGTGACGACCAGCCCCCCGACCGACATCATGATCCCCATCGAGTCCATCGGCGCTCCCGCTTCGTCTTCGCTATCGGGAGGGAGCCGGCTTCGGCGCCGCCGAGCCGGAGGGAGCGGGCGCGCCCCCGTCGGAGAGCTGGAACTTGGCGGCGCGCTCCTTCGTCTCCACCTGCAGCTTGGGGACGTCCGCCGGCGTCTTCGCCTTGACGTCCACCTCGGTCCCTCCCGGGACGTCCTTCACCTTGATCGTCGTGTCCTTCAGGACCACCGGGCAGCGCCCCACGTTGCCGCCGCCGCCGCCTTCGCCGGTGTGGGTCGGCTGGCTCGTGCCCGCGTCCTCGGCGGCGATCTCGGCGAGGTGCTTGGCGCGCACACGGATGTCCGTCGTGATCGCGGCCCCCGAAGCGGTGACGATGACCGCCACGCCGTCGGCGGTGTTCTTGATCGTCGTGGTCGCGCCCTCGGCCGCGCTCGGACAGTGCGCCATCTTGCCCTGGCCGGCCGGGGCCCCCGCGGCCTGGAGCTCCGCCTGACGATCGCGCGTCTCGCGCCGCAGCCAGTCCACCTCGTCCGCGTTCTTCGAGGTGACGACGATCTTGGAGCCGTTGTCGACGTCGCTGGCGACGACCAGCGTGTCCTTCAGCACCACCGGGCAGCGGCCGAGGAGCCCGCCGCCTTCGCCGGTGCCGGTGTGGTGCACGCCAGCGCCCTGGTTCTTTTGCGCGTCGATGAGGGCGGTGACGCGCGCGCGGATCGCCGCCGCGCCGTCGGCATCGGATCCGGTGACGGTGATCGACACGCCGTTCGGAACGTCCGCGATCGCCGTCTGCGCCCCGGTGACGGCGTTCGGGCAGTGGGCCATCTTTCCGCTCGGCGCGACGGAGGCCGACGGCGCCGGAGAGCCGGTCGAGGCGCTGGCGGAAGGAGGAGGGGCCGCCGCGCTCGAGGAGGCCGACGCCGATGCCGGGGTGGGGGCCGACTTCTCGTTGCAGCTGTCACACGCAGGCAACAAGACGATGGCACACAGCAGCAGCGATTGGATGCGCACGGGAACCTCCGCGGACGTCGGACTTCAGGGCATCGTCGCCGCGATCCACGGATAATCCCAGGAAAATCATCGGGTCTACCGAGCCGGGGCGGCCTACGATGGCAACCGTGACGCGCTTCATTGCGCTGGCGACGCTCCTGACGGTGCTGCTGGAGGGCGTTGCAGCAAACGCCGCCGCCCCCACGCACGTCCCCGTCCTCGTCCCCGACGGGGACAACCTCCAGTACCTGGCCTTCTGGGTGGCGAAGGGCGCCGGCTACTTCGAGGCCGAGGGCGTCGAGCCCGACCTGGTCGTCCCCGAGGTCCCCGCGCAGGCGCTCGGCAAGATGATGGCGAACCAGGCCCCCGTCGCGGTGCTCCCTCCGCCCGTCTACGTGCAGCTCATCGCCGACCACTACCCCGTCGTCCTCGTCGCGAACCTCCTGCAGAACGATCCGATCGACGTCGTCGTGCGGAGATCGATCTTCGACGAGCGCCACATGAGCGGGTCGGCGCCGCTGCGCGCGCGCCTCGAGTCGCTGCACGGGCTGCGCGTGTGCATCGCGCCGGGCCCTCCGCCCCGGTTGAACGCGCTCTTCGCGTCGATGGGGATGGAGCCCGAGCGAGAGATCGACGTCGTCATCCGCCGCGGCCCGGATCAGAACGAGGCCTTCGCGCGCGGCGATTGTGACGTCCTCTACGCGCACACGCCGTTCGTCGAGAAGGCGCTCGACGACCAGGGCGCGGTCCTCTTGATCAACCAGTCCGCCGGGGAGGTCCCGTCCCTCGCGAATCGCCAGATCCACGTGCTCGCCGTCCGCCGGGACTTCCTCGGCTCGAACCGGCCGCTCGTCGCTTCGCTCGTCCGCGCGATCGCGCGCGCCGAGGCGCTCGTCCGCGCCGATCCGGAGGCGACGGTCGCCGCCGTTCTTCGCGCGCTGCCGTCGCTCGATCCGCGCCACGTGCGCACGCTCGTCGGCCTCTACCGCCCGGCCGTCCCCTCGGATCCTCACGTGCGGGCGGACGCCATTCCCGAGGCGCTCGCGCTCTTTCCGGCGAGCCGGTCGCCGCCGAGCCTCGAGGGCATCGCGCTGGCCGACTTCGTCGACGACACGCTCCTTGATGCACCGGGGCCGGTGGCGCCACCGCACGCGACGCACCGGGCCGACCCTCGGCGGTGGGGTCTCGGCGCCGTTCTCGCCGGCGCGGTGATCGCCGGCCTCGTCGCGGCGTGGCTCAGCCGCCGGCGCGCATGAACGGACCCACATGGATCGGCCGACCCTCAGGTCTGCGCCGAGATGTAACGACCTCCCATGGCCCCGCTCCCTCGATCGCCACGAACATGCACGCCATTTCGGCGGACGCCTCGCTGGCGCGGAGTTGGCTAGCTCCTCGTGCATGCGGAGGTTCTTCTGGGTGCTGGGGCTGCCCGTTCTGCTCGCCTGCGGGTCGGGGGCGAACAACGGCGACATCGCGGGCGGCGGTGGCGACGACAGTGACGGCGACGGCGGCGCGGTCGTCATCATGGACGACGGGGGAATCGCGTTTCCGCCGACGAGCAACCAGTACGTCAACGCTCGCCGGTGTCCGGCGTGTCACGAGGGGCCCGATCCGCAGACCACCGGGACCATGTCCGGCGCGACCGCGCCGATCCCCGGCAACTTCGGAACCGGCGTGACGCTCTACGGGCCCAACCTGACGCCGGACCCGACGACCGGCATCGGAAGCTGGACCGACGACCAGCTCACGAACGCGATCCTCAACGGCATCGACAACCAGGGCGAGCGCCTCTGCCCGCAGATGTCGCACTTCCCGTCCATGGGCACGACGGAGCTGCAGTCGATCATCGCGTTCCTCCGCGCGCTGCCCGCCGTCAGCAACCAGACGCCATCCAGCGTGTGCCCGCCGCTGAAGTACGGCCCGCCGAACTGATCGATGTCGGCGTCGGGATCGGGGGCGAGCCCATGCCAGGCTGTGAAGTCTTGACAGAAGCATCTATAGATCTAGATATGTAGACGTGAAGGCCATCGAACGTCACGCCGAGCAGCTCGCTGCTCTCGGGCACGTGGCGCGGCTCGCCCTCCTGCGGGCCGTCGTGCAGGCGGGCCCGGAGGGGGTGACCACGACCGAGTTGCAGGAGCGGCTCGACATCCCGTGGACGACGCTGAACCACCATCTCGACCGCCTCGTGGAATCCGGGCTGGTCGCGGCTCGCCGGGACGGGAAGTCCGTCTTCCACACGGCCAGCTACGAGGCGCTCCGCACCCTCACCGACTTCCTGTGGGAGGACTGCTGCAAGAAGGGCAAAGGCTCGGCGAAGGGCTGCTGCTGAGTGACTCAGGCATCCCTCACGCGACGCGCGGTAGCGGAAGGGATCGGGACCGCCCTGCTGCTCGCGACCATCATCGGCTCGGGCATCATGGGCGAGAAGCTGTCGGGCGGGAACGTCGCCATCGCGTTGCTGGCCAACACGCTCGCCACCGGCGCGGGGCTCGTGGCCCTCATCCTCACGTTCGGCTCGATCAGCGGCGCGCATTTCAACCCCGCCGTGACGCTGGCGGATGCCACCCAGGGGGGACTGCCCTGGAGAGAGGTTCCGGCGTACGTGGTCGCGCAGGTCGCGGGCGCGTTCGTCGGGGTCGGCGTCGCGGACTTCATGTTCGACAAGCCCGTCTTCTTCCCGTCCACGCACGTGCGCTCCGGGGTCGCTCAGTGGGTCAGCGAGCTCGTCGCGACGTTCGGGCTCCTCGCCGTGATCTGGGGCTGTGCTCGACGACGGGCGGGGGCCGTCCCTTTCGCGGTCGGGGCCTACATCACCGCGGCCTACTGGTTCACGTCGTCCACGTCGTTCGCCAATCCCGCGGTGACGCTCGCGCGAGCCGCCAGCGACACCTTCGCCGGCATCCGCCCCATCGACGTTCCCGCCTTCGTCGTCGCGCAGCTCCTCGGAGCCGCAGCGGCGACGGTGACCTTTCGATGGCTCCTTCCAGCTTTGCCGGCCGAAGCCGAACGCGTGGTCGAGCCACGAGAGGTTCGATGAAGACCGTCCTCTTCGCCTGCGTCCACAACGCGGGGCGATCCCAGATGGCCGCGGCCCTTTTCAACGAGCTCGCCGATCCGGCCAAGGCCCACGCCGTCTCCGCGGGGACGGACCCAGCCAGGGCGGTCCACTCCGAGGTCGTCACCGTCATGCGCGAGGAGGGCATCGACCTCACATCGATCGTTCCGCAGGCGCTCACCGACGACCTCGCGTCGAGGGCGACCCTGCTCATCACGATGGGCTGCGGCGATGGCTGTC
>JBEKGQ010000059.1:0-16109 GCA_050012715.1 Polyangiaceae bacterium | reverse complement strand
CACACGATCGTGCCGCCGAAGCTCGTCAAATTCGTCGAGGCGGAGTTCCCGGCGTCCGAGGCCAAGGCCGGTCACGGCGCGACGGTCGTGCTCCAGATCGCCATCACCGCGACCGGTGCGGTGGCTGACGTGACCGTCCTCGAGTCGGCCGGCCCGGCGTTCGATGTCCCCGCCGTGGCCGCGGGAAAGCAGTTCGTCTTCGAGCCGGCGGTGGTCGACGGCAAGCCCATCCCGGTCAAGATCACGTACCGCTACGTCTTCAAGTTCGAGGAGAAGATCGTCAAGAAGACGACCGCGGACTTCGCGGGGGTCGTGCGCGACCGACGCTCGAAGCAGCCGATGGCCAACGTGCGTGTCGCGCTCGACACGGGCCAGCAGGCCCTCACCGACGATCAGGGCAAGTTCACGGTGCCGGACGTGCCGCCCGGGGAGCACACGGTCACGCTGTCCGGCGAGAAGCTCGCCACGGTCGGGACCACCGAGACCTTCGAGGTCGCCAAGCGCATCGACGCCATCTACGAGGTCGACCCGAAGAAGGAGAAGTCCGGAGGGAGCGAGGACGAAGAGGAGGAGATCGTCGTCACCGCTCCGCGCATCAAGAAGCAGGTGGTCTCGACGGTCGTGCAGGCCGAGCAGGCCACGCGCGTCCCGGGCACGCAGGGGGACGTCCTCAAGGTCGTGGAGAACCTGCCGGGCGTGGCGCGCGCGGCCGCCGGGTCGGGCGCGCTCGTCGTGTGGGGCTCGGCGCCGACCGACACGCGCGTCTACATCGAGGGCGTCCGCGTGCCGCGCCTCTACCACGACGGCGGCTATCGCTCGATCGTGAGCTCGGACTTCGTGAAGTCCGTGGAGCTCATCCCGGGCGGCTACGGCTCTCTCTACGGGCGGGGCCTCGGCGGCCTCGTGACCGTCGCCCTCCGTCCGCTCGACGAGCACGGCATCCACGGCAGCGTGGCCGCCGACACGATCGACTCGTCGGCATCGGTCCGCGCGGAGGTGACCGACAAGCTCCACGTCGCGGTCGCGGCGCGAAAGAGCTACCTCGACTCGGTCCTCTCGGCCGTCACCTCGGAGGACGTCGGCCTCTACGTCCCGCTACCTCGCTACTGGGACGGGCAGGCGCGGGCCGTCTACGCCCTCGCGCCGCACGAGTCCATCGAGGTGGGCGGCCTCGTGTCCTCGGACCGGACGACGCGCAACAACCCGAACGCGGATCCGTCGCTCGCCACGAGCTCGACGAGCGGCACGGACTTCAATCGCGTGTACGCCCGCTACGAGAAGCACACGAGCGACGGCGCTCTCATCGTCGTGACGCCCTCGATCGGCACCGACTCGACGTCGCTCGTCGACACGTACGGCTCGACGGTGACAGAGCTGACCAACGGCTCCTGGGTCTACGGCCTGCGCGCCGCCTGGCAGGGGCCGGTCGAGCCGTTCCTCCGCGCGTCGGTCGGGGTCGACGCCGAGATGCAGGTCTCCAGCCTGCACCGCGCCGGGTCCATCGGCGATCCGCCGCGGGAGGGCGACATCTACGTGTTCGGCGAGCCGCCCCCGACCCAGATCAACTACGACGACTGGAAGACCGTCATCGCGTCGCTCGCCCCCTACGCCGAGGGCGACTTCTCGCTGCTCGACGACACGCTGCACGTCGTCCCCGGCGCGCGCTTCGAGCCCTACGTCACGTCGACCAACAAGCTGACGCCGCCGCCGTCAGGCAGCCCGAACACCGGCTACACCCACGAGCAGGCGGTCATCGAGCCGCGCGTCGCGGTCCGCTACGCGTTCACCCCCCGCATCACCGGGAAGGCGGCGTTCGGCATCTACCACCAGGCGCCGCAGCCGGAGGACCTGTCGTCGATCTTCGGCACGCCGACGCTGTCGCTGTCGACCGCGCAGCACTACCTGGCGGGCGGCGTGTTCCAGCTCACCGAATCGCTCTCGGTGGAGATGACCGGCTTCTACGCCGCGCAGCAGAACCTGGCGACGCGGAGCGAGTCGGAGAGCCCGCTCGTCGGGCAGGCGCTCGTCCAGCAGGGCATCGGCCGCTCGTACGGGACGCAGTTCCTGCTGCGGCAGCAGAAGGTGGGCCGCTTCTTCGGCTGGATCAGCTACAGCATCCTCCGCAGCGAGCGGAAGGACGCGCCGAACCTCGACTGGCGCCTCTTCGACTACGACCAGTCGCACGTCTTCACCGCCATCGGCTCGTACGACCTCGGCGCCGGCTTCGAGGCCGGCCTGCGCTTCCGGTTCGCGACCGGCTATCCCCGCACGCCGGTCATAGGCGCCTACTACAGCGCGCTCACCGACACGTACGAGCCCATCTTCGGTCCACACAACTCGATCCGCATCCCGCCATTCGTCTCGCTCGATGCGCGCCTGGCCAAGCGCTTCAAGCTCGGCGCCAAGGAGGAGGCGGAGGTGTACCTCGACGTCCAGAACGTCACCAACCACGCGAACCCGGAGGAGATCGTGTACAACCCGACGTACACCCAGCGCGGATACATCACGGGCTTCCCGATCCTGCCGGTCGTCGGCGCGAGGTTCTCGTGGTGAGCGCGCGGCGCTCCTCGCATGTCGCGGCGCTGGCGGGGCTGGCCGCGCCGCTCGTCGTCGGCGCGCTGCAGGCGTGCAAGCCGAACATCGACGAGACCACGTCGCTCGTCACGCAGGAGCGGTTCCTCGCCATCCAGGCGACGCCCGCCGAAGGCGCCCCGAGCGCGAGCGCGACGTTCACCGCGCTCGTCGTCGACGAGAACGGACCGGTCGCGAGCCCGGCCATCACCTGGGACTTCTGCAACGCGCGCAACCCGCTCGCGAACCTGGGGCCGGTGAGCCCCGAGTGCCTGGAACAGGGCGACCCGAACCTCGTCCCGCTCGGCACCGGGCCCGGCGCGTCGGGGACCATTCCGGCCATCGCGTGCCGCCAGTTCGGGCCGGAGGTGCCGGAGGTGACGGGCAACGAGACGCCCGGACGCCCCGTCGATCCGGACGCGACCGGCGGGTACTACCAGCCGGTGAGCCTCTTTCTCGCGATGCCGTCCGGCGAGACGAGCGGGCTCCTGCAGACGCGCATCTCGTGCGGGCTGGCCGAGGGGTCGTCGGACGTCGCGAACGACTTTCTCGCGCGGTACCACCTCAACGTGAACCCGTCGGTGGCCTCGCTGGTCGTCGTCAGCGCCGGCGGCGCGCCGCTCGCGATGGACCCAGGCGGAGCGGGTAACACCGTGGCCGCCGGCCAGAGCATCTCGCTCGAGGTCGCGTGGCCGTCGTGCCCGCTGACCGACGTGTGCGGGGACGGCGTCTGCGGCCCCGACGAGAGCCTGCAGACGTGCCCGGCGGACTGCACGACGCCGCAGGGATGCGCTGGGGCCGAGCGCTACGTGAACTACGATCTGACGAGCCAGGCCCTCGTCGACGCGCGCGAGGGGATCCACGTGTCATGGTTCGCGAACGGCGGCAGCTTCGGCCTCGACCGCACCGGCAACGACGGGACGGACACGTCCACCGTGAGCGACAACACGTGGCAAGCGCCCGGCTCGCCCGGAACGGTCCACCTGTGGGTCGTCCTCCACGATGACCGGGGCGGCAGCGGGTGGGGCTCGTACACGCTGCAGGTGCAGTGACGGCCCCCGGCGGGCGCCTGGGCTCACTTCTTTCGCAGATACCGGCTCACCTCGGCCGCGCCGTGCTCGCGCAGCGCGACGCAGAGCTGCGACTCCTCCAGGCCTTCCTCCAGCCCGCGCTGGGTGCCCTCGAGACCGTGGGTCGCCGGCCCGAGGAACGCCTTCACGTCGTCGCGCGCCCCGGCCGAGCACATCTTGCCCGCGACGCCGACGAGGAGCCACCGCTCCGACGCCGGGATGCGGGCGCGGAGCTTCTCCCAGTTGTCCTTCTCCCAGCGGTAGAACGTCCCGCGCGACGCGCGGTGCGAGAACACGGCGCCCACGAGGTACCTCGCGTCCGAGAGCCTGAGCTCGTCGGTCAGCAGGAGGTCGAGCGCGCGCCGCAGCGTCGCCTCGTCGTCGAAGGCGCCCATCGCGCGAATGCCGAGCGCGCGATCGTCGGGTGATCGGGCCGTCTTGACCGTCGCGCGAAGCTCCTCGAGCCGTGGTCCGCCGGCCCGGAGGGACGCGAGCGGGACGGCGATGCTCGCCGCATCGGCCGGGACGCTCGCCGGATCCTTCAGCCAGCGCTCGGTCAGCTTCTCCGCCTCGGCGAGCGTCGCCGGATCGTAGGCGAGGCCGCCCATCGTCAGCAGCACGGTGCGGCGTTCGAGCGCGCGCTCGTCGTCCTCCTTGCCGCGCGGCTCCCACCCGAGCGCGGCCTTGCGGCCGCCCATGCGCGCGCCCACGTAGCGTCGGAACTCGGTGCGGTCGGAGTCGTCGACGAGCGCCTCGTCGATGCCCTCGAGGACGCTCGCCAGCTGCTCGACGACGAGCCGGTGGGTCTCCCCGTCGAACCTCGGCAGGACGTCGAGCAACGTTGCCGGGTCGATCGCCCCCTGCCGGACCGCGGCCCAGGCGTTCGACACGAGCCCCAGCCGGTCCGCCGGGTCGAGGGCTCGCTCGCTGCGCGTCAGCGCGAGGAGCTGCGCCTTGTCCATGACGAAGCGGTAGTACCCGGCCTCCTCCGCGTTCGGGTAGAGCCAGCCCGGGCAGGCGCCGAGGTCACGCGTGATCGGCTCGGCGCCCAGCGTGAAGCAGCTCTTGCCCTTCCGAGCGTCGTCCGAGATGCACACCGGGAGCGTCCACTTGCGCGGCTGCTCGCCCTCTCCGCCGAGCGGGCGCCACTCCGACTGGCGAAGCTCGATCCGGCTGCCGTCCTTGCCGCCGCACTTCCAGCTCACCATCACCGACGGGACGCCCGGCTTGTCGAGGAAGCCGTTCGCCAGGTCCCCCACCTTCTGCGCGGAGACGAAGTCGAGCGCCTTGAAGAGGTCGTCGGCGCGCGCGTTCTTCCACGCGTTCTCGTGGATGTAGCGCTGCACGCCCCGGCGGAACACGTCCGGCCCGAGCCAGCTCTCGATCATGCGCAGCACGGCCGCGCCCTTGTCGTACGTGAGGCCGTCGAAGGCCTCCATCGCGTCGCTCGACGTGCGCACCGGCTCGCGCACCGCGCGGGCGCTGCGGAGCGCGTCGGTGTCCATGACGTGCTGCACGCCGGAGATCTGTTCGAGCGTCGCACCGAACGAGGGTCTCCAGGCGTCGACGATCTTCGCCTCCGCCCAGGTGGCGAACCCTTCATTGAGCCAGATGTCGTCCCACCACTGCGCGGTGACGAGATCGCCGAACCACTGGTGCGCGAATTCGTGCGCGATGACCTCCGCCATCGAGCGCTTCATGCCCGTCGTCGAGTGCTTCGGATCGAGCAAGAGGAGCACGTCGCGAAACGTGACGAGGCCCGGGTTCTCCATCGCCCCCGCCGCGAAGTCCGGGACGGCGACGATGTCGAGCTTGGGGTACGGGTAGCGGACGTCGAAGTAGTCTCCGAGCTTGGCGATGAGCGCCGCCGACGCTTCGAGCGCGAGGCTGGTGTTGGCGCCTTTGCCCTTCGTCGTGATGGCGCGGATGGGGAAGGGCGCCTTCTGGCCCTCGACGACGTCGAAGTCGCCGACCGCGAAGGCGACGAGATAGCTCGGCAGGGGACGCGTCGTCTCGAAGTGGTGCACCACCATCCCGTCGGGGGCGTCCTCGTGCGCGGTCTCTGGCGCGTTCGCGAGCGCGATGGTGCCGCGCGGCGACGCGATCGTCACGTCGTACGCCGTCTTGAAGCCCGGCTCGTCGAAGCACGGGAATGCGCGGCGGGCGTCGGTCGCTTCGAACTGGGAGTACGCGTACCACGCGCCGCCCTCCTCGACGCGGTAGAGGCCCGCCAGATCCGCGGCGAAGGGGGCGTCGTAGGCGAGCTCGAGGACCGCCGTTCCCGCCGCGAGCGGCCGCGCGAACGAGAGCACCAGCTCCTCTGGTGCGACCCCGCCGTGCGCGACTCGCAGCGTGGTCGTCGCCGGGAGCTCCTCCCCCCCGGCGCGCGCCACGGCCCGGGTGACGTGCATGTCGCGCGCGTGCATGACGACGTACGACGTCGGGCGCGGAACGACGACCTGGATCTGCGTCGTGCCCGAGAAGCGCGGCTTCGAGGGGTCGATCCGCAGCTCGAGCGCGTAGCGCTGCGGCACGACCGTCTCGACGAGCCTCCCGTCCTCGCGCGCCGGCGGCGGCGCCGGAACGGACGCCGTGATCGTGTCCTGCGGGAGCACCATCGGCGTCGACGCCGGCGGAGCGACGCTGGCGGTCTCGCCGCCGCAGGCCGCGACGACGAGGAGCGTGAGCACGGACGAGGCGCGGCGCATCGGAAGGTCCTTTCGGGGGTCGGGGCGGCGCCCGTGCATTAGCACGGGCGAGGGGGGTCGGGATGCCGCGCCGCGAGCGGGGCGATGGGGCCGCCATGCGTGCGAACCGCGCCTTCGCGGGGAAA
Organism: Polyangiaceae bacterium; assembly: GCA_050012715.1. Classification (GTDB taxonomy): domain Bacteria; phylum Myxococcota_A; class Polyangia; order Polyangiales; family Polyangiaceae; genus Palsa-1150. The sequence continues at coordinate 9,635 of JBEKGQ010000059.1, read as the reverse complement.
AGCCGGGGCTCGCGGGGTGGAACGGTCGTTGCTCCACGACCCGTCATGCTCCCGAAGCAGCTCGTCTTCCACGCCATGCTCGCCGCCTCCATCGCCACCGCCGTGACCGGGATCGCGCTCGGCGCCGAGGCGCGCCGGGGTCCCGCGGACGGCCTCGCCGGCTCGTCGCACACCGCGGCCGCACGCCGGAGCGAGCGCGCGCTCATCGCCGCGGAGCAGTCGGTCTCTCCGCCGCTCCCGATCGCGCCGCGCTTCGGCGCGGAGATCGCGGGACGACCGCTGCTGGCGTGGCGACTCGAGGATGGCACGGACGGCGCGCGCGTCGAGCTCTCGCCGACGAGCGACTTCGACGAAGCGACGATCCGTCGTCTCGACGTCCGTGGCGAGCAGGTGACGCTCCCGGCGCCGTGGCCGGCTGGCGTCTGGTACTGGCGGCTCCGGGGGCGTGAGGGCGCGATCATCGGCGATCGCGCGACGCCGACGTGGATGCTCTACGTGGCGGACGCAGGCGCGTCGTGAGGAGGCTCAGGTGAAATTGGGGCTCGTGAAGAAGGGAAGCTGACGAAAGCGGGGAAGGAACCTCATCCGGTCGCGTATACGGCCCTCGATGAGACTTCTTCTGGCTTCGGTGGTCGTGGGTTGGACCCTCGTCGGTGCCCTTCAGGGGTGCTCCTCTTCGTCGTCGCCGGCGTCGCCGGGGGCTGACGCAGGCGCGCACGACGCGACGGCGGCTGATGGCGGGGGAGGGGGACACGACGCGGGCTCGATCGATGCGTCCCCGTCCGGCGACGCCGCGGTGGATTCGCCGGTCGCCGATGGCGCGCCGGTCGACGTGGTCGCGCCCGAGGAAGCCGCGACGCCCGAGGCAGGCGGTACGGACGCCGGAACCGACACCGGATCCGATGCCATGGATGCCGGCGTCCCCGAGGACTGCGGCAGCACCCCGACGCTGCACGCCGACGAGGCGGGCACCATTTTCTGCGGCTTCACCGACGCGTCGCTCGATTGCGTGACGGGGCAGGAGTGCTGCCTCGGCGGCTACCTCGTCGACTCGGGGTCGTTCGCGGCGCAGGCGTGCGCCACGTGGGGCTCGACCTGCAAGAACGGCGTCTACGGCAACGACGCCGCGGCCGCGCCGATCGCCATCGCATGCGCCCAGGTCGCGGACTGCAACGCGAACGGCGTTACGAAGTCCGTCGCGTGCTGTCTCCAGGGCGCCACCGCGCCAGTCGACGAGCCCACGTGCACGTATCCGAAGTCGACGCTCGGCTCGGCGATCGTGTGCGAGTCGAGCGACGCCGGCGGAGCGGGCGTACCCGCATGCCCGACCGGCGAGGTGCAGATCTGCTCGTCGCCGGCGGACTGCCCCACGGGGAAGACCTGCACGGCGGGCAAGTGGAAGATTCTGCAAGTGGGGTTCTGCCTCTAGCCGAGCGCGAGGGAGGCTACGTCCCGGCGCGCGCCTGCAGCGGCCGTACGCCCTGCACCGCTCGGGGCGGGAGCGGCGGCGGCATCGACGACGCACGCCGCGGCGGCGTGGGTGTGTCGGGCGCAGGTGGGACGTGGCCCATGTGAAGGTGCGTCGTGGAGGACGGAACGGGCGGAACCCACGACGACGGCGTCGACGGGCGCGGTAGCAGCGTGGCCCGTGGAACGGCGAGGGGCAGCGGCGGCGGCGACGACAGCCGACGCGCCACGACGCGGAACGCGTGCGACGTCGACGTGAGCGCGACCGCGGAGTGCTCCTCGCCTGCGCCGCGAGGCCGCCAGAGGACCGCGTATGCGCCCGCTTTCCAGTCGAGCCGGATGCCCGCCTGTGGATCGTCGCGCATGAGCCACCCGACGAGGCGCATCCCCACGAACGCCGACGGGTGCATTCGGCTCGCGTCGTCGCCCTCGTGCCGGGTGACCACGTGGCAAACGCCGTCGGTCAGCCGGTAGATCGTGTTCTTCGTCTCGATCCGGGTCTCGCCGGCGAACGCCGACGGCAGCGGCGTGGTCGCCCAGCGACGCGCCGACTGCGCCGCGAGTTGTTTCAGATAGGCCCGGCGCTCATCCATGGTTCCTCCCGGCATCGCACACCAGCGCACCATGAGCAGCTTGCGTGCCCGCGGCCGGTCGACGTGATTCCGGCGGCTTGCACTGGCCCTCGGCGGTCGTCGGTCGAGCGCCGAGGGTCCGGCGATCCAGGCACCCGGGCGGGCTACGGCTTCTCGGGGGGTGGCTCGCGGCCGAGCGTCATCGCTTCCATGTTCAGCTCGAGGACGAGCTTGAGCAGCGTGGAGCGCTGCTCTTCGGTCGGCGGGCGCGCGGACCAGGACCGCAGCGCGCGCTCGAACCCCTCGGCCTTGGCGCGGAGCTCGCGCACGCGAGGCCCGGCCGGAAGCTCCGCCAGCCGCTCGATCGTGTCCATCAGGGACTTCTCGACGATGGCCAGCCGTGTGGATCCCGCCTTCGACATCGTCGTGTAGAGTACCCCGCCGATCCCCCATGAGAAAGCGACTCCGCTCGCTCGGTTCGCCGTGACGCTCTGGCGCGAGACCGCGACGAGGCTCTCGGCCATCCTCGAGCGGCGCGAGGCGAGCGCGCTCGACGTCCTCGAAGCACACCTCGCGCGCATCGACGCCGTCGACGGCCGCATCCGGGCGTTCACGGAGGTCCTTCGCGAGCAGGCGCGCTCCGAGGCGGAGGCGTCCGATGCCCGCCGCGCGCGAGGGGAGGCGCTCGGGCCGCTCGACGGCATACCGGTGAGCGTCAAGGAGTGCTTCGACGTGGCCGGGCGGGCGACGACCCTCGGCATCCCATCCTGGGCCGGGCGCATCGCGGAGCGCGACGCCGCGATGGTGACGGCGCTGCGACGTGCGGGCGCGGTGGTCCTCGGGCGTACGAACCTCTCGCAGACGATGCTCTTCGTCGAGGCCCGGAACCCGGTCTTCGGGCAGACCGCGAACCCCTGGTCGCTCGCGCACTCGCCCGGCGGCTCCTCGGGAGGCGAGGGCGCGGCGGTCTCGGCCGGTATGTCGCCGCTCGGCATCGGTACGGACATCGGCGGGAGCATCCGGACGCCGGCGCACTTCTGCGGCGTCGTCGGGTTCAAGCCGTCGCTCGACCGGCTGCCGATGCGCGGGTACCGGACGGTCCTCGCCGGACAGGAGGCGGTGCGCGGCATGGGCGGGCCGCTCGCGCGGACGGTTCGCGACGTGCGCCTGTTCTTCGGCGCGCTCGACCGGCTCGACCTCGCGTCGCTCGATCCTCGGGTTCCCCCGGTGCCGCGCGGCGAGGCCGAGGGCGCGCGCCTCGAGGGTCTGCGCGTCGGCTTTTACACCGACGACGGCGTCCTCGCGCCATCGAAGGCCGTGTCGCGCGCGGTGGGTCGAGCGGTCGAGGTCCTCCGGGCGCGTGGCTGCTCGGTGCAGCCGTTCGCGCCGCCCGACGTCCGCGACGTGCTCGCGACCTACCTTGGCGCGCTCAGCGCCGACGGCGGCGCGGGCATCGTCGCGGCGCTCGCCGGCGGCGAGGTCGATACGGTGCTCGAGCCGCTGCGGCGCATGGCGTCCGTCCCCGGAGCGGCGCGGCGGGTCGTCGCGCATGCGGCGCGCGCGTTCCGTCAGGCCAACGTCGCGCTCATGCTCGACGCCATGGGCGAGAGGTCCGTGAGCGAGCTCTGGGCCCTCACCGATCGCTTGCGGACGCAGCGAAGCGCCCTCGTCGACGCGATGGAGCAGCACGGCGTCGACGTGCTCGTGTGCCCGCCCTTCGCCACGCCGGCGTTGCCTCACGGCGCGTCGAAGAACTTCACCCTCGCGTCGAGCTACTCGATCCTCTTCAACGCGACCCAGCTCCCGGCGGGGGTCGTCCCGGTGACGCGCGTGCGCGCCGACGAAGCGGAGCGAACGGCTGGCCGCGACACGCTGGAGCGGCAGGCGGCGAAGATCGACGCCGCGAGCGCGACCTTGCCCGTGGGCGTCCAGGTGGTCGGCCGCGCCTGGCGCGACCACGAGGTGCTCACGGTCATGGAAGCCATCGAGGCCGGCGTATCGCTCGACGACGGCTTCCCCGCGACTCCGGTCGAGCTACCGGCCTAATCACTCGAACGTCGCCACGACCGGCGCGTGGTCGCTCGTGCCCACGTCGGCCAGCACGCGGCACGAGGTCGCCTTCAGGCCGGGCGCCTCGCTGGCGAGCACGTAGTCGATGCGCCAGCCCTGGTTCTTCTGGCGCAGGTTTCGCCAGGGCGGCCACCAGGTGAACATCGTCTCGCTGTCGGGATCGAGCGCCCGCGCGACGTCGACGAGGCCGGCCCCGAGGATCCGCTCGAGGAGGGCCCGCTCCTCCGGCCGCTGGCCGATGGTGCCCGGCTTCCGGTCCCTCACCGTCACGTCCCGGTCCGAACGCGCGACGTTCAGGTCGCCGCAGAGCACGAGCTTGCCCCCCCCGGCGCGCGCGCCCTCGACGTACGCGGCCATCGCCTCGAGAAACTGCATCTTCGCGGCGAAGTCCTTGCCGCCGTTGGGGACGTAGATGCTCGCGACGACGAGCCCCGTCTCGGTGCGCGCCTCGACCGCGCGGCACTCGACGTCGAACGGCGGATGCGAGAACGCGGGGCGCGGCGGGAAGACCTCCTTCCGCAGGTGCACCGAGACGCCGCTGTAGCCCTTCGGGCCCCCGTGCCAGTAGCTCCAGTACTCGGGGAGCATCGTCAGCGTCTCGCCGAGTTGCTCCTGCGTCGCCTTGAGCTCCTGCAGGCATACGACGTCCGGCTGGTCACGGCGCACCCACTCCACGAACTGCGCCTCGCGCGCCCGGATGCCGTTCACGTTCCACGTCGCGATTCTCAACGCGCTGCTCGAAGCGGTGCTCAACGGTTGCCTCCTCGGACGGCCGGCATCGTGATGTCCGGCGGCCGAACGTAGACCGGCTCGAGCGCGTCGGCATCCTCGGTCGCACGCCCCAGCGCGATGCGGCCCACCGCGGAGGCGTGCGGCAGATCGTGGGGTGGTCCCGCGACCCGCTCCACGCGCTCGCCGAGCGCCGACCAGTCCACCTCGGCCGAAGCCTCGCCGGCGACCCGCAGGCGCTCGCCCGCGGTGGCCAGCGCCGCGAGGCGCGCCGCCACGTCGCCGGTTCGCAGGTGCGACGGACCGAGCACCGCCGGCCCCGCCATGCTCTCCCGCCAGGCCTGGACGAAGAGCTCCCCCTTGCCCGCCCCGAGCAGGCTCACGACGATCTCGCCCTCGAGCCCGAACGCCAGCGCCTCGAGCGACGTAACTCCGACGAGCTCCGCCCCCGTCGCGAGCGCGATTCCCTTCGCGGTGGCCACCGCGATGCGCAGCCCGGTGAAGCTCCCCGGTCCGACCCCGACCGCCCACCGCGCGACGTCGCGCGCCGTCCACCCGACGCGCTCGAAGAGCGCGCTCACCATCGGCAGCAAGGACTCGCCGTGTGCGTTCGAGACGCGGCGCGCCTCCTCCGCCAGCAGCACGCCGTCCTCGAAGAGCGCGATCGAGCCGAGCGGCGTGGACGTGTCGATGGCCGCGAGACGCATGTCTTCCGTTCGCTTCGTTTTGGCCCTTCGTGCGCGACCTTACCAGCAGCTACGCTCGGGCGCATGCGCAGGGGCGACGCCGGCCGGGGCGTGGAGAAGGCGCTCCTCGCGACGATCGCCTGCCACGCCGTCGCCATGGTCGCGATGGCGGCGGTGCTCCTGCCGATGATGCCCGGCGGGCCCACCCACGACGACGCCGCGCGCATGGCCGCCGTCGCCGCGACCCCGACCGCATGGCGCCTCGGCTGGGCGACCTGGGGGATCACCGCGGTGTCGGACGTGGCGCTGGGCGTCGCGCTCGTCGCGTGGCCGCGTGTGCCGCGGGGGCGCGCGTGGGTGGCGCTCGCGCTCGTGGGCGCCGCGGTCGTGCCGGACCAGCTCGCGCAGCTTCGATGGGTCACGCGTGGCGTCGCGCTGGCGCGGGCCGGTGACCTCGCCGCGTATCTCGCCTTCGAGCACGACGTCTTCGTCCTCACCGCGGCCTGGGCGGCCCTCCTCTACACCGCCGCGAGCGTCGCCTGGTGCGCGTGCTTCGCCGCCGCCGGCGCCTGGAGCCGCCGGCTCACGCGCCTCTCGATCCCGCTCTTCACCCTGTTCGCCGCGGCGTCCCTGGCCCCGATGCTCCCGCCCTCGGTGCATCTGCCCTCGTGGGCGGTAGGCGCGGCGAACGCGGCCGGCTTCGTCGGCCTCGAGCTGTGGCTCTTCTTGCTCCTCGACCGCGTCGCGCACCTCGCGCGCCCCGACGCGCCCCACGGCCGCTACGCCCCGTGGCGCGCGCCCCACCGCTTCCGCGGCGCGGCCCTGCTCGACGCGGCCGCCAACAGCCGCGGGCTGCACCGGCTCCTCACCCTCTTTCCCGTGCCGACGTTCCGCAGCGAGATCCGCGACGTCGTCTACGTGAATTACCTCGTCCCCGCGGCGAAGCTCGCGCACCTCGTGCCAGAGGGCCTCGAGCTCCAGCGCCTCGGGCCCGACGGCGCATGGGCGATGCTCACCTTCCTCACGTACGTCCACGGTCACTTCGGCCCCGCCGTCGCCGGCCCGTTCCGCCGCTTCTTCCCGTCGCCGGTCCAGACCAACTGGCGCACCTACGTGCGCGATCCACGCACCGGCCGCGAGGGCATCTACTTCACGACCAACGCGGTCACGACGCGCCTCCATGCCCTCGGCGGGCGCCTCATGTCCGAGGCGCCGATGCATCTCCTCGCGTCGGGCGAGGTTACCCGTGACGCGGTGGGCGCGATGCGCGTCGTCGTCGACCCGGGCGATGGGAGCGGCCCCGACCTCGCGCTCGAGCTCCGTCCCGCACCGGCGTTCTCCCTCGCATCATCGTGGGACGCCTGCTTCGCCGACCCGCGCGCGATGCTCGCCTACTGCGTGCCCCAGGACCGCGCGATGTCGACCGAGCCGTGGCGGCAATGCACCACCCGCGACGAGATCGACCTCGGCATCCCGCTCGACGCATGCGAGCCCCTCGAAGGCACGGTCCGCTCTCGCGCGGCCGAGGCCATCGTCGGCGACATCGAGCCCGTGTGCTTCCGCGTGCCCAGCGTCGCCTTCGTCCTCCGGGGCGAGGAGCGCGACCGGTGGAAGTGACCGTCCCCACGCCGTGGGCACGCGTGCTTCGGGCGTGGTCGCCCCCGCCCACGCCCGAAGGCACGCCTGCTTCCGGCGTGAACGCCCTCGACTCGGATCAGATCTGCGCGAACCGCCCGCTCCGGAACGCCGCTTCGAGCAGCTGATCGACCCGCTGCAGGAGCTCCTTGGCCCGCGCGTCGGATGACGCGGCCAGGGCCGCCTTGATCTCGTTGAGCGCCTTGAGCTGGCTGAAGAGCTGCACGTCGCTGAGGCCCCCGGCGCCGATCAGCACCTGCCGGACGCGGTCGATCTCCGCGGCGAGCGCCTCGATGCCGACGCCGGCCGCGCCGACGCGTCGTGCGTGCGGGTGCTCACGGTAGTGCGCCTCGAGCACGGGCGTCACGATCGCCTCGAGGATCTGTGCCTGGTCCTCGTTGTTCCACACGTGCTTGAGGACGAAGAGATCGCTCGCGTCCGGCTGGGCGCGGCCGTCGAGGTAGGCGCTCGCCGCGAAGAGCTTGAGGATCTTCACGACCCGCCGGTCACTCACGCTCACGCCCTCGGCGCGGATCTGGAAGACGATGCCCTTGTACTGCGAGAAGAACTCCTCGCTGAAGCGTGTCCGCTGGAGCAGGCCCCGCTGGAGCTCCGCGAGCTCGCGCGCCGCGACGACCGGCTGCACCGGCGCGTCGTTCATCTGCAGGACTTCGTGCTCGACGCCCTTCTGGAGCAGATCCTGGAAGTGGTACGCGTCGAGGTTGTCGTTGCGGATGCGCAGGATGAACCGGTCGTAGATGGCGGTGAGCGTCTCGTCGCCGGGCACCTCGTTGGACGCCCCGAAGGCGCTGAGCAGCGGGCAGCGCATCACGTGCCCGCCGCTGGTGTAGCGCCGCTCGTTCAGCAGCGTGAGGAGCGCGTTGAGGATCGCCGAGTTCGATTTGAACACCTCGTCGAGGAAGACGATCTCCGCCTCGGGCAGCATCCCCTCGGTGCGCCGCTCGTAGCGGCCCTCGCGGAAGGCGCCGATGTCGACCGGGCCGAAGATCTCGTTCGGCTCGGTGAAGCGCGTCAGCAGGTACTCGAAGTAGTTGGCCTGGATGAGGCGCGCGAAGGTGCGAATGAGCGCCGACTTCGCCGTGCCGGGAGGCCCGATGAGCACCGCGTGCTCGCCGGCGATGGCGGCCACGATGAGCAAGCGGATGACCTCGTCCTTGCCGAGGAAGCGCTCTTGCAGGGCGCGGGCGAGCTGGGTGAGGCGCGTGGGGAGCAAGTCCTCGGGGACTGTCTTCGGCGCCACGGCCATCGTCGAACGGAGGCTAGCATGGCGCGTTAGACTGCCCCCATGCGGACAGGCTGGTCGGTGGGAGCACGCGCGGCGCTCTGCGCGACGGTGCTCGGCGGATGCGCCGCGGGCCCGTCGCCGGAGCCGGCGGTGTCCGCGCCCGCGGTGACGGGCGCGAAAGAAGAGTCGCGCGAGCCGGCGACGATCGAGGAGGCGCAGGCCCAGCTGGAGCGGGCGCGGGCGCAGCTCGCCGGGCCGTCGCCAGAAAAGGGGCCGGCCGCGGCGGGGGGCGCGCCCGTGCCGGTCACGACCGAGTCGGCGCCCGCGGGGGCAACGCAGTCGGCCGAGAGCCCGCCGGGGCCCCGGTGCGGCAACGCGTGCACGGCGATGAGCTCGATGCGGCGCGCGGTCGACGCGATCTGCCGACTCGCGGGAGAGACCGACGCGCGCTGCACCGACGCGCGCCGGACCGCGAAGGAGAGCGAGGCGAAGGTGGCCGGTTGCGGCTGCCCGCCGACGTGACGCGGGCGCTCCGACGGCTGCCCTCAGTCGAAGTTCTCGATCTTCCAGAGCCCCTGCTCGCGGACGAGCTGCATCGTCCCCGCGCCGTAGGGCATCGTCGCGCGCTCGCCGGTCTCCTCGATCGTCGCCGCGGGGAGCGCCTGCTTCAGCGCCGCCACCACCTGCTCGATCTCTTCTTTCTCGTGCCCTTCCCACGCGGCCTGGAGCTTCGACGCGTCGAGGCCCTCCTTGTGCGTGTCGGGGACGTAGCGCATCACGATGTCGTAGCGCTTGCGCTCCACCGCGCGGATGAACCCCTGCACCGCGTGCCGCGGTGTGTCCTGCGCGTAGAGATCGATGGTCGACGCGTCGACACGCCAGCCGCCCCCCTCGAGCACGAGGTGCAGCTCCTGCCCGCTCGGGCTCGTCACGGTGGCGGTCACGACCGGCGACGCCGTGGGGCGCTCGAGGGCGCGGCCGATGTCGCGGACGCCGTCGGGGTCGTCCTTCACCATGCGGCGGAAGGCCTCGAGCGAAATGCCGCGGCGCGCCTCGTCCGACAGCAGGCGGTACGCCTCGTCGGCGCGTCCCTCCTCGAGGAAGCGCGCGTAGGCGTGCAGCACGGACTGCGGATCGTCGCCGCCGGGGTGTGCCGCCGCGCCGCAGCCGACGCACGCCGCCAGTGCCAGCGCGAGACATCCCCGGGACCACATCGCCGTCATCTCTAGC
>JBEKGQ010000058.1:0-16229 GCA_050012715.1 Polyangiaceae bacterium | reverse complement strand
GGACGGGCCGGGTGGCACAAGCCACGGATGTCCCGGTCGACACGCCCCGGCACACTCGGCTCAGGTCGGCGCGTCAGAAACGTCCGTCCGGGGTGGACGCCGCCGCGCGTGCACGAGCAGGACGAGCACCCCGCCCGCGACGACGAGGATGTCGGCCACGTTGAAGACGGGCCAGAAGCGCACGTGGATGAAGTCGACCACGTGCCCGCGCGCGATGCGATCGATGGCGTTGCCGAGCGCGCCGGCGACGATGAGCGCGAAGCCGGCCTGCTCGGGCCAGGGGCCGCGGCGGCGCCGGTACCAGAGCCCGAGGAGAGCAGTGGTGGCGAGGACGGCGAACGCGAAGAGCGCCCACGCCGGCGGGCGGAGCGAGAGGCGCTCGAGCGCGCTGAACGCGACGCCATGGTTCTCGGTGTAGGCGAGGTCCATGACGCCCGGGACGACCTGGACCGCGGCGTGATCGCGCAGCGCGGTCTCCGCGGCGAGCTTCGTCGCGTGGTCGCAGCCGACGAGGCCGGCGATGCAGCCGAGGAGGGCGAGGAAGCAGGCGCGCGACGTTCGCATCGTGCCGGCTCAACCGCCGGGCGGGGGCCGGCATTCCGGGGCGCCGTGCGGGCCGCGCCGGACGCGCGGGGGGCATAGACTGGCGACGTGATCTTCCCGATCAGCCACGAGCGCATGTCGGCGCGGCGCTGGCCGGTCGTCACCACGCTGCTCGTGGCCGCGTGCCTCTTCGTGCAGGTGTTCCTGTCGATGCGCGACGGGGCGAAGGGCGCCCGCGAGGAGGACGCGCGCGCGCAGGCGGTGGAGTACTTCGCGCAGCATCCGTACCTCGACGTGAAGCCCGGCGTGATCCCCGAGCTGGATCGAGAGACCGTCACGATGGCGCACACCGCCTCCAGCGCGGTCGATGCGCCCGACGACGACACGAAGGCGGCGGAGCAGGCGGAGCTCGACCGGCGCCTCGCGGCGGCGTCGCGCGTCGACGCGGGCGATCCGTACCATCGCTTCGGCTACGTCCCGGCGCATCCTTCGGTGCTCGCGCTCTTCACGTCGCCGTTCCTCCACGCCGGCTGGCTGCACCTCGCCGGCAACCTGTGGTTCCTCGTCTTCTGCGGGATGACCCTCGAGGACCGCTGGGGGCGCGTCGTCTTCCCGCTCTTCTACCTGGCCGCGGGGGCGGTCGCGACGCTCACCCACGCCGTCTTCAACCCCCACGACACCGCGCCGCTCATCGGGGCCTCCGGGGCCATCGCCGGTTGCATGGGCGCCTTCGCCGTCGCCTTCGCCCGCACCCGCGTGCGCTTCGCGCTGCTCATCACGTTCCGCCCGCGCGTCTTCTCGGCGCCCGCCTGGGCGGTGCTCCCGGTGTGGGCGGCCTTCGAGGCGCTCTGGGGGTGGATCCTCCCGAGCGACGGGACGGCGCACCTGGCCCACGTGGGCGGCTTCGCCTTCGGCATCGTGGCGGCCCTGGGGCTCCACTACTCGGGCCTCGACCGGCGGCTCGACGACTCGGTCGAACGGGCCGCCACCCTGGGCGACGACCCGCGCATCGACGAGGCGCGGGTCCTCGTGCGGAGCGGAGACGCAAAAGTGGCGCTGGCGATGCTGGAGGGGCTCGCGCAGGAGAAGCCCGACAGCGCGCACGTGCAGGAGGCCATCGCGGAGGCGGCGCGGGCCCTCGGCGACGACGCCCGGGAGCAGAAGGCGAGGCAGCGCGCGGTCCGCCTCCGCGAAGCGCCTTAGCCGGGGAGGCCCGAGGCGTGCGAGAATGGGCGCCTCGTTAGTCTAAGGAGGTCACCGGTGAAGCTCTTCGTTCTCGCAGGGATGGCGACGCTGTCGGGGGCCGCGCTCGCGGTCGCGTGCTCGAGCAGCAGCAACAAGGGAAGCCCGGGCGGCGGGGGCGACGGCGGCGGGGTGACCGACGGCGGCGGAGGCGGCGACGGCGGCAGCAGCAGCGGGGGCGGCGGTCACCCGTACGCCGGGACGCTCACCGCGACGCGGACCGGGGGGACGACGGAGGTCTACACGATCAGCGGGGCGTTCGTGCCGACGCCGGACGTGAGCGTTCCCGACGCGAGCGCCGCCGCGACGTGCCCGACGACGGGCACGGTGTCCGGCAGCTGCTGCTACCTCCCGGCGGTCGCGGCTTCGGACGCCGGGACCGTCGACGCCGGCACCGTCACCTTCGACAGCGCGGGCGTCATCAGCATCAAGGACGGCACGACGGCGGTCGCGGCGCTCATGCCCGCCTCGAACGACGGCTACGCGATCAGCAGCGCGAACAACCCCTCGGTCAAGTGGAACCCTGGCGACACGCTCGCCTTCTCGGCGGCCGGCGCCACCGTCGACGCGTTCACCGGCAACCTCGTCACGGTGGTGGACTTCGCGGGCCTGTCGCCTGCGCTGTCGCTCACGACGGCGACGACGGTGCCGCTCGCGTCGGCCTTCACGCTGTCGTGGACGCCGGGGACGGGGACCAACGTGCGCCTCATCGTGGGCGCCTTCGACAAGACGACCGAGGAGGGGAGCATCACGTGCGACGCCGCCGACTCGGCGGGCACGGTGACGGTGCCGACCGCGCTGCTCTCGAAGTTCGCCACGGGGGACACCGGCGTCCTCACGCTGACGCGCTCGAACGTGACGACCGCGACGGACCTCAACACCACGATCGACCTCATCTCGACGACGTCGACCGCCGGGACGCTGAAGTTCCAGTAAGCGAGGCCGGCGTGTCCGTCCCGACGTTCCCGGAGCGATTCAACCTCGCCGACTACTTCCTCTTCGAGCGGCTGCGCGAAGGCCGGGGAGGCAAGGTCGCGCTGCGCTTCGGCGCGCACGCGTACACCTACGACGACGTGGCGCGGCGGACGCGCGCCTTCGCCGCGGCGCTCGAGGAGGCGGACGTGCGTCGCGGCGAGCGGGTGCTCATCGTGCTGCCCGACGTGCCCCCGTTCGCGTGGGTCTTCTTCGGCACGCTCGCGCGCGGGTGCGTCGTCGCGATGGGCAACCCGGACGCGCCCATCGAGAGCCTCCAGTACCTGGTCGACTACACCCACGCGACGGCGATCGTCACCGTCCCGCGGGTCGCGAACGCGCTGCGCGACCGCATGCGCGCCGGCGCGGTCGGGCGCGACGTGCGGCGCGTGTGGTGCGTGCCCGACGCCGCGGCCTTCTCCGGCGAGGGCGACCCCGCCGGCGCGTGCGACGTCGGCGACGGCATGTTCCGCTGCCTCGCGCACGACCTCGCCGCCATCGACCCGACGCGCGCCCCGGTGGTGACCCACCGCGACGAGCCCGCGGTGTGGCTCTTCACGAGCGGCTCCACCGGCGAGGCCAAGGCGAACATCCACTCCCACCGCGACTTCGCCTTCAACACCGAGGTCTACGCCAAGGGCACCGTCGGCTACGCGGCGGACGACGTGACGGTGAGCGTCCCGCGCCTCTACTTCGGCTACGCGACCGGCACGAACCTGATGTTCCCGTTCGCGGTGGGCGCCACGGTGGGCCTCTTCAGCGAGCGGCCCACGCCGGAGTCGCTCGAGCGGGCCATCGCGCTCTACCGGCCCACCGTCGTCACGAACGTGCCGACCATGCTCGGCAAGCTCCTCGACCACGACCAGGCGCTGCGCGACGCCGGCAAGCCCGGGCTCGATCTCGCGAGCGTGCGCTTCTCGCTCTCGGCGGGGGAGGCCCTGCCCGAGTCGCTCCTGCGTCGATGGCTCGACCGCTTCGGCAGCGACGTCTACGACGGCATCGGCTCGGCCGAGATGTTCCACATCTACGCGAGCAATCGCCCGGGCGACATCAGGCCGGGCTCGCTGGGCCGCGCGGTCGAGGGGTACGAGCTTCGCATCCTGCCCGAGGAAGCAGAGGGGCCCGGCAGCGCGCCGGTGCCCCCGGGGGAGATCGGCGTCCTCTGGGTGAAGGGCGACAGCGTGAGCCACGGCTACTGGATGGACCGCGACAAGAGCTGGCGCGTGTTCCACGGCCACTGGTGCCGGACGGGGGACCTCTTCCGGATCGACGGGGACGGGTACCTCTACTTCGCGGGACGCGCGGACGAGCTGCTGAAGGTGAGCGGCCTGTGGGTGGCGCCGGTCGAGGTCGAGGAGTGCCTGATGCGCCACGAGGCGGTCCTGCACGCGGCGGTCATCGGGGTGGAGGAGGAGGGGCTCCTCAAGACGAAGGCCTTCGTGCTGCTGCGCTCGGGGGTGAAGGCCGGCGAGGCCCTCGGGGCGGAGCTGCAGGAGTTCGTGAAGGCGCGCCTGGCGAAGCACAAGTACCCGCGCATCGTCGAGTTCGTGGACGACCTGCCGAAGAACGACCGCGGCAAGGTCGACCGGAAGCTCCTTCGCGCACAGGAGCGCGACCGTCGCGAGAAGCAGACGTGACGACCACGCCGCGCCGCCTGGGGGAGCTCACCACCGCCGAGGTGCGCGCCCTCGTGGCGGCCCCGCCGACGGCGGTGCTCGTGCCGGTGGGAAGCGTGGAGCCGCACGGGCCGCACCTGCCGCTGGCGACCGACACGCTGCTCAGCGAGACGGCGGCGCTGCGGGCGTGCGACGCGCTGGCGGCAAAGGGGATCCGGGCGGTGGTGGCGCCGAGCGTGGGCTACGGGGTCACCGACTTCGCCGAGGGCTTCGCCGGCGCGGTGAGCATCCCCGCGCCGGTGCTCACCGGGCTGCTGCGGGCCATCGCGACGAGCTTGCTGGCCGACGGATGGTCGCGGGTCTGCTTCGTCAACAGCCACCTCGAGCCGGCCCACGACGCCGCCGTGCGCGCCGCGGTCGAGGGCATGGCCGGGGCCTGCGTGGCGTCGCCGCTGAGGCGGCGTTGGGCGCAGACGCTGAGCGACGAGTTCCGGCGCGGCAACTGCCACGCGGGCCGCTACGAGACGTCGCTCGTCCTCGCCGCGGGAGGCCGCGTGTCCGACGAGCACCGCGCGCTCCCTCCGGTGGACATCAGCCTGAGCGACGCCATCCGGGCCGGGCAGAGCCGCTTCCGCGACATCGGCATGAGCGAGGCCTACACCGGCGCGCCGGCCGAGGCGTCGCGCGCCGAGGGCGACGGGCTCTACGAGAAGCTCGTCGCGATGATCGTCGGCGAGGTCGTCGGCGAGGTCACGCCGGGCTGAGCGGCACGCTTCGAGGGGTCCCGCGGCGCGCCCCTGGACGCCCGGGGGCGAACGGAGGGGCGTCCACCGTCCGCCCGCAATACCGGCGGAGGGCGAGAATTACCGCGTTTTCAGCGCGGCCTCGCGCTGGTGTCTCCCTTGCAATGGGGGCGTCATCATGGCCCGCTCGACCGTACCCCTCTTCGTGTCGACGCTCGCCGCGTCCGCTCTCGCGAGCGCCGTGGCTTGCCACTCCGGCGGCAGCACCGCCCCGAACGCCGACAACGGCGGAGGCGACGACTCCGGCGTCGACGGCGGGGGGCTGCCCTTCCAGGCCGACCCCGCCACCGTCTACGTCGCCAAGGTGAAGAACCTGCTCGTCGGCCTCCCGCCGACGGACGCCGAGATCACCTCGGTCGAGAGCGACCCGACGCAGATCGGTCCGCTCATCGACACGTGGATGCAGCTGCCGGAGTACCAGCAGAAGATGCTTCGGTTCTTCCAGCTCGCGTTCCAGCAGACGCAGGTCACGTACACCGACTTCGCGGACATGACCTACCCGAACCAGATCGCGATCAACTCGACGACGATCCCGCTCCTCATGCAGAACACGCAGGAGAGCTTCGCGCGCACGATGTTGCAGCTCATCTCGAACGGCCAGCCGCTCACCCAGGCCGCGACGACGACGCAGCTCATGATGACGACCGCGATGAAGGAGCTCTACTCGTTTCTCGACCAGTACGAGGTCGACGACAACAACGACGTCACCGACGGCTTCAAGGTCGCGCACCCGGCCCAGAACATCACCGTGTCGGCGGCGTCGGGGCCCATCCCCATCTCGGAGTCGCTCGACCCGACGAGCCCGAACTACATGCACTGGTACGATCCCGACGTCGCCACGACGTCCAGCGTGGCCGGGTGCACCGCCGACCCCATCGTCTACGGCCCGAGCTCGTCGACGCTGCACTACCTCATGTACGGGTCGCTCAGCGGCCGCAAGGACCCGACCCAGAGCGGCGTGAACTGCCCGCCGGTCGAGGGCACCGCGGCCGCGCCGCAGCTCCAGACGACCGACTTCTCCGACTGGACGATGGTGACCCTCCGCCCGCCGATGTCGGGCGAGGCGACGACCACGTTCTACGACCTGCCGACGCTCCGGTCGGCGACGACGCTCGTGCTCAAGCTGCCTCGCGTCGGCTTCTTCAGCACGCCGGCGTTCGCCGCCAACTGGCAGACGAACACCAGCAACACGATGCGCGTGACCGCGAACCAGAGCTTCATCGTGGCGCTCGGGTCGCAGGTCGACGGAACCGACACGACGACGCCGCCCGGCACGCCGGGGCTCGACACGGTGCACGCCAACCAGGCCGCCTGCTACAGCTGCCACAAGATCCTCGATCCCTCGCGGTCGATCCTCGCCGCCACCTGGTCGTGGAACTACAGCGGTCAGCTCGACCCGACGTACTCGCAGCAGCCCGGCGTCTTCGCCTTTCGCGGCGTCATCTCGCCGGTCAATAGCATCGGCGACTTCGGCAACGCGCTGGCGACGCACCCGTACTTCGCCGCCGCCTGGGTGCAGAAGCTCTGCTACTACGCGAACTCGGCGGCGTGCGACCCGAACGACCCGGTCTTCGAGCAGATCGTCAAGGACTTCGTCAGCTCGAACTACTCGTGGAACGGCCTCGTGAAGGAGCTGCTCGCGTCGCCGATCATCACGAACGCGGTGCTGACCGCGACCGCGAGCCAGAACGGCGAGATCGTCGCGGTCTCGCGGCGCGACCACTGGTGCGCCGCGCTCAACGCGCGCCTCGGGTTCACCGACGTGTGCGGCCTCACGTCGCTCTACGCCAAGGGCAGCGCGTCGACGCAGACGATCCCGGAGATCGTCTCGGGCCTCCCCTCGGACGGCTACGGTCGCGGCGCGGTGGCGCCGGTGCTGCCGAACCAGCCGACGCTCTTCTTCCGCGCCGCGGTCGAGAACATCTGCGAGGCGATCGCCCCGATGGTCATCGACGTCCCCACCGCCAAGCAGACGGCGGGGGTCATGCAGTGGTCGAGCGCGCAGCCGTCGGCGGCCATCGCGGACTTCGTCAGCCTGCTCATGGGGCTCACGACGCCGGATCCGCGCACCGTGCCGGCCACCGCGCTGCTCCAGCAGCACTACCAGTCCGCGCTGGGCCAGGCGGGCACGACACCCACCCAGGCGCTCGAGTCGACGTTCATCGCCGCCTGCATGGCGCCGACGGCCGTCTCGATGGGCATGTAACGGAGGATGACTGCGATGAGGCTCTCTCGACGTGACGCTCTGCTCTCCACGCTCTTCGGCGCCGGCTGCGTCGGGCTCCGTGCGCTCGCGACCGGCCTGCCCGCGTCGTTCCTCCTGAACCCGCGCCTCGCGCTGGCGCAGACGGCGGGCTCCGCCCCGACCTGCGGCAATCAGGCGAAGGCGCAGTACATCATCTTCAACACCTCGGGGAACGGCGACCCGATCAACGCGAGCGTGCCGGGGACCTACGAGGACCCCAACATCGTCCACAGCACCGACCCGACGATGGCGCCGGCGTCGATGACGCTGGGCGGGCAGACCTACCAGGCCGCGACGCCCTGGACGACGCTGCCCGCGAACGTCCTCGCGCGGACGCAGTTCTGGCACATCATGACCAACACGCCGGTGCACCCGAAGGAGCCCGACGTCCTCGAGCTCCTCGGCGCGACGCCGTCGGGCGAGATGCTCCCGTCGATGCTCGCCAAGTCGCTCGCGCCGTGCCTCAACACGATCCAGACGCAGCCCATCAGCATCGGCGCGGCCTCGCCCTCCGAGGCGCTCGACTTCAGCGGGACGACGCTCCCCATCGTGCCGCCGCTGGCGCTGAAGGCGACCCTCGCCAACCCGACCGGCCCGCTGACGAACCTCCAGCCGCTGCGCGACCAGACGATGAACGCGCTCTATACGCTCTACAAGAACGGGGCGAGCCCGGCGCAGCAGCAGTACATCGACTCGATGGTGACGTCGCAGCAGCAGGTGCGAAACATCAAGCAGAACCTCCTCGACGCGCTCGACTCGATCAAGGACAACACGCAGGACTCGCAGATGACGGCGGCGATCGCGCTCATCCAGATGAACGTGTCGCCGGTCATCGCCGTGCACATCGACTTCGGCGGCGACAACCACCACGACACCCTGCTGGCGACCGAGACCACGCAGACGGTGGCGGGCGTGGCGACCATCGTGAGCCTGATGCAGCAGCTGCAGACGGCCGGGCTGCAGGATCAGGTGAGCTTCATGACGCTCAACGTCTTCGGGCGGACCATCGGCCCGGGGAACACGAACGGACGCTCGCACAACCCGAATCACCAGGTGTCGATCTCGATCGGCAAGCCCTTCAAGGGCGGCGTCATCGGCGGGGTGACGCCCGTCTCACCGGACTACGGGTGCCTGCCGCTCGTCTCGGCGACCGGCGTCGGGAGCACGAGCGGCGACGTGAAGGCGGTCGACACGCTCGCCGCCTACGGGCAGACGATGCTGGCGGCGGTGGGGGCCGCGCCGAGCGTCATCAGCAGCATCACGAGCCCCGCCGGAAGCGGGACGGTCATCACCGGCGCGCTCGCGTAGCCGGGACGCCGGTCAGCGGGCGCGCGGCGCGGCGTAGGGGTTCGTCAGGTCCGGCGGGCCCGGGGGCGCGAAGACGCCCTCGCCGGCCACGCCGGCGTAGCCGGGCATCATCTCTCCGGCCGGCCGCAGGCCCTTCACGATGAAGTGCGCCGTCGTCGCGCCGATGGCGGCGAAGAGGAGCGCGAGCACGTAGGCTCCCGCGCCGGCGTCGGCGAGCGTGCCGATGATGATCCCGGTGACCTCGCCGCCGATCCAGAGGGCGACCCCGAGGCCGCCCCAGCCGCCCGAGCGGCCCTTGCTCTTCGCCAGCTTCGACAGGTGCCCGACGAAGCGCACGAGGAAGATGATCTCGATCATGGTGGAGGGTCGTACGGCCCTCCGCGCGGGAATCACCCTTCGCCCAAACGGGTGACAGCGTTGGGTCCAGCGCGGCCTACTGGTCGGTGGCGTCCTTCGCCGCCGCGTCCGCCGCGCCGGCGTCCGTGTCGACGATGGTGAAGGCCACCGTGAAGGGGGTCCCGGCGGTGCCGCCCAGGTCGGCGGCCGAGTACGGGGTGGCCTTCAGCGTGTGCGCCCCGACGGTGAGGATGCTCGCGCACGACGTGACGACGCCCGCGCCGTTGTCGCTGCAGAGCGTGTACGGGGCCGTGTTCTCGGTGTGGGTGTAGGTCGCGTCGAGCGCGAAGGCGACGCTGCCGACGGCCGCGGGAACGGTGTTGGCGCGGACGCTCAGCGCCGAGCCGACCTTGCCGAGGTTGATCGTCGCGCCGCCGGGGATGGGGTCGAATCCCGGGACGGGGGAGCCGTCGACGACGTTGGTGACGGTCGTATCGAGCAGCGTGAAGTTCGCCATGGCGCCGCCGTCGCCGGCGGCGTCGCCTCCGGTCTCGGCGGGCGCGTCGTTGGCCGCGTCCGTCGCGTCGCCGCCGTCTTCGCTCCCCGTCGCGCCGTCGTCGGATGCGCCGGCGTCCGAGGCCGGGACGGGCGCGGCGTCGCCGCCGCCGACCGGTGTCGTCGCGCCGGTGGTGGCATCGTCGCCGCTCCCGCCCCCGCCCGAGGACGTATCGGCGCCGAGAGGCCCGCCCCCACTTTGCGCCCAGCCGCTCGGCGGGTTGGCCGAGCTCGCGCTGCACGCCGGCGTCATCGCCGCACACGTCGCCCCGAGGGCCATGCCGAGGAGCCACGTGAACGCCGACGGCGCACCGCTACGCCGATCGATGTCCATGATGGCGCCGGTCGGTGCAAGAGCTGCTCCGTGGCGGGTGGGCTCGCGACGCGGCGGCTTCCGCCGGTGAATCCACCCGGCACCGACGTTTCCAACCGCGCGAAGATCGTGCGCAAACCGGCTGGCTTCGCGGGGTCGTCGCGCTCGATCCGCCGCCGGCCCACGCCCATCGTCGCTGGATGTGGGCCGAATCACCCGCCCCGCGGCCGGGATCCGCTTTTACCGCCAGCAGAATCTTTGGCCGGGAACATCGTCGAACGGTGCGTTGGTAGCTGGTGTAGTCATTCGCTCTCCACGTTCGCGTTTTCGCGAGGAGCCACCCATGTCGCGTTCTTTCGTCGTCGCCTCGATCCTTGCTCTCGCCGTTCCGGCCGTCGCCTGCGGAGGCAGCCCCCCGCCGCCGCCCCCGCCGCCTCCGGCCGCCCCCGCGGCCCAGGGCGAAGTGGTCGTCGAGACCGAGCCGCCGCCGCCGCCGCCGGTGCAGGTCGAGGTCGTCCCCGCCGCGCCGTCGGCCGAGTTCTACTGGACGCCCGGCTACCACCGCTGGATTAACGGGGTCTACGTCTGGCAGCCCGGTCACTACGTGCGTCGCCCCTACGCCAACGCGGTCTGGGTCCCGGCTCACTGGGATCATCGCGCCGGCCGTCACTACTGGATCGAAGGCAGCTGGCGCTGAGCGCCCGCCGGCGTGGCGCACGGCGTAAAGCGCCGGCGCCCGCGTGAAGCCCGATGGCGGGTCGGAACCGGAACGGTAAGCTGCCGACCCGCCATGACGATGCGCACCTACGCGAGCAAGGGCGAGATGGACGCGAAGATGATCGCGACCCTCACCCAGATGATGGAGAGCCAGGCCTATCGCGAGCTCGCCGCCGCCCAGATGTTCGGCTTCGGCCTGCAGTTCGTGCCCGAGCTCAAGTGGCTCAAGTTCATGAGCTGGCACATCCGCGAAGAGATGGAGCACTACGAGGTCGTCGTCCGTCTCTACAGCGAGTTCACCGGCGAGAGCGTCGAGCCTCACGTGAACGCGCGCCTCGCGAAGAAGCCCATCGACTTTGCCCAGAGCTGGTTCGAGCTCGCCATGGCGCAGTTTCTCTACGATCGCGGCGGTTTCTGGCAGCTCCGCGAGTACGAGGAGTGCGCGTACGTCCCCTACCGCGACATCATCAAGAAGATCCTGAAGGAAGAAGCCGGGCACCAGGCGCTCGGCGAGCGCATCGTGGTCGAGATGTGCCGGAGCGGCCGTTACGACGACGTGAAGCAGGCCTTCTTCGACAAGTGGCTGAAGCAGGGGATGCTCTCGTTCGGCCGCCCCGAGACCGAGGGGAACCGCTATGCGATCGAGGTCGGCCTGAAGAAGCGCCAGTCGGGCGCGGTGATGCAGGACTTCGTCGACGACATCAAGCCGGCGGTGAAGGCGTGCGGCCTCGCCTTTCCGCGCCCGGCGGACATCGGGCTCGAGTGTCCGGCCACGCTGAAGTGGTCGCTCGAAGGCGTCGATCCCGCGAAGGCCGAAGGCTACGTGGCCTGAGCGGCCGCGATGCGCTCGAGGCGGACCTTGCGCGCCGGAGCATAAGGAACGAGCGCCGCGAGCACGCCCATCGCGAACCGCTCGCCCATGTCGCTGTAACCGGCCTGGGCGTCGGGGGGGATCTCCACGTCGAAGCCGCGTTGCAGGGCGTCGGTCGCCGTCGTCAGGAGCTGCACTTCGGTGGCGCACCCGGTCATCACCAGCGTGTCGACGGCGAGCTCGTCGAGCACCTGCTCGAGGTTCGACGCGAAGAAGCTGCTGTACGTCGGCTTGGTCACGAGGCGGTCACCTGGCTTCGGCGCGAGGGCGGGGATCACCTCCGCCCCGGGCGTCCCCGCCAGCGCGTGGGTGCCCCACTCGACGAGCTCGGGATCGTCGGCCTCGTGCTGGTCCATGATGTAGACGACGGGGACACCCGCGGCGCGCGCTTCGTCGATGCGCTTCGCCACCGCCGGCACGATGTCCCGGGCCCGCGGCACCTCGAGCGGGCGCCCGGGCTCGAGGTGATCGACCAGCATGTCGCACACCAGCAGAGCCCGCCGTGCCCGGCGGGTCATCCGCGCCCGCGCGCTGGCCACGATGCGCGCGCGGAGACCGGCGCTCGGCTCGACCGGCTCCTCGGCCGCGGCCAGGACGGTGAGCGCCTCGGCCACGGCGGCGACGCCCGCGCGCTGCTCGCGAGGCATCTGCGCCACGGCGACCTGCATCAGCCGTTCAGGTCGGCCGGCGAGCACGAAGGCGAGCAGGTCGGCGAGCGCGTTCTCGTCGGTCATGCGAGGGCCATGGGGATTACGCGCGACAGCATAGCGCGGCTCCACCGCCTCGCTCGCGACTAGGTGCCCGTGCGGGTAGCACGGGCACACAGCCTCGCTCGCGAGTCGGCTAGCCTGTGGTTCGTGCAACCCCCCATCTTCGGCTTCAACCAGCAGCGCGACGCCATCGTCGACGAGGTCGTGCACCGGGTGTGCGATGCCGTGCGAGACCCGCTGCTCGTCCTGAACGAGGCGGCCTTCCTCGAGGTGAAGCGCCAGCGGCAGGCCGGGAGCGACGACATCGTCCCCTACGCGCAGTGGCGCGCCCTCGCCCGCTCGCTCGGGCGCATGAGCAAGGAGGAGAGCCAGGAGAAGCTGCGCGACGTCGTGCGCCGGTACGCGGGCGATGTGGCCGGAAACTTCGACCCCCGCGTCTACAAGTTCGCGTCGCGGGCCGCGGCCCCGATCATCGGCCTCCTCATGTCGCCGATGCAGACGCTGCGTCACCTCGGCGGCGCGTTCGACCTCCGCGCGCTCGATGGGCGCGTCGTCATCGAAGGGCCGGTGGGGACCGTCCGCGAGCTCTCCACCAAGGGCACGATCGTGTTCGTCCCGACCCACCTGTCGAACCTCGACTCGGTGGTCTTCGGCTTCGCCCTCGAGCGCGCCGGCCTTCCGCCGGCGACCTACGGCGCGGGCAAGAACCTCTTCTCGAACCCCGTGTTGTCCTTCTTCATGCACAACCTCGGCGCCTACCGCGTCGACCGGCGCCTCAAGCACGGGCTCTACAAGGACGTCCTCAAGGCCTACTCGTGCGTCCTCATCGAGCGCGGCTACCACTCGCTCTTCTTCCCCGGGGGGACGCGGTCGCGCTCTGGCGCCGTCGAGCGCAAGCTGAAGCTCGGTCTCGCCGGGACGGGCATCGAGGCCATGGCGCGCACGGCGGGCCTCGGGCGGACGCGGCACGTCTACTTCGTACCCGCGACGATCAACTACCTCCTCACCCTCGAGGCCGAGACGCTCATCGCCGACTTCCTCCAGGAGGAGGGCAAGCACCGGTACATCATCGAGGACGACGAGTCGTCGCGCCCCGCGCGCGTGGCGGCGTTCATCCGCAAGCTCCTCGGGCTCGACGCGGGCTGCGTCATCCGGTTCGGCAAGCCGCTCGACTGCCTCGGCAACGAGGTGGACGAGGACGGCGTGTCGCGCGATCCCCGCGGCCACGTGGTCGACGCGCTGACCTACCTGCGGGACGGCGAGGGCCGCGTCGGCCACGATCCCGCGCGCGACGCGCAGTACACGCGCGAGCTCGGCGAGGCCATCGTGGCCGCCTACCTGCGCGATACGGTAGCGATGGCGACGCACCTCGTGGCGGCCTGCGCCTTCGAGAAGCTCCGCGAGTCGATGCCCTCGGGGGACATCTTCGCGCTCCTCCGCTCCCAGGACGACGTGGCGGTGACCCGGACCGAGCTGGCGGAGCGCGTCGAGCGCCTGCGCGACCGGGTGAAGGCGCTGGAGGCCGAGGGCGGCATCGTGCTCGGGCCGCGTCTCGGGCGGGCTTCGGGGCGGGAGATCCTGGATGAGGCGCTTCGTGCGTTCAGCGGCTATCACACGACGCCCGTGCTCGAGCCGAGGGGGGAGACGCTTCTCCTCGTCGACACGCGGCTCATCTTCTACTACCAGAACCGTCTCGCAGCCCACGGGCTCGCGGCCGACCACGTCGCCCCGGCGCACCATGCGCGCGGGACCTTCGACTTGACGGGAAAACCAGCGCAGATTGCGCTAGGCTCTCGCGCCCCTTCCCCCTGACCTCATGACAACCACGGAAACGCCCACCGACAACTCGACTCCCGGCGCCCCGGATCCCGCGGCGATCGTCGAGCCGAGCCACGCGCCCGCCGCCGTTGAGCGCGCCGAGCCCGGCACCAACGGCGAGGCTCCGGCCGCGGCCGCGCCCTCCGCCGAGCATGCCGACGACCACGCCACGTCGGACGCCGAGCACGAGGGCGGCGAGGGCGACGAGCACGACGCGGCCGCCGGCGATGCGAGCGGGGCGCAGGCCGGTCCCGCCGGCGCGACGGGCGAGAAGAAGAAGCGCCGCCGTCGGCGCAAGAAGAAGACCGCGGACGGGACGGCCGAGGCGCGCCCCGAGGGCAGCGCCAGCGGCGAAGAGGCGCCCGTCGAGGGCACCGCCGCCGAGGCGGGCGACGAGCACGCCGCCCCCAAGCGCGACAAGAAGAAGGAGAAGAAGCACGGGCCCCCGCGCGAGCGGCCGCCGGTGAACGCCGGGGACATCGTCTTCGGGAAGATCATCGACATCACGCCCGAGGCGATCATCATCGACATCCCGGGCAAGGCGAAGGCGATCTTCGACCGGCGGGAGCTCCTGCTGCCGGAGGAGGACGAAGCGCCGCCGCCGCGCGCGCGCGCCGCAGAGGACGCGGACGAGACGAGCGAGGGCGCCGAGACGGCGGACGCTTCCGCCGCTTCCCCCGCCGAGGCCACCGAAGGAACGACCGCAGTCGAGATCGCGCCCGAAGCCGAGACCACGCCCGAAGCCGCGCCCGCGGCCGAGCCCGCGCCTGCGGCCGAGACCGTCGACGCATCCGCCGAGGCCGCGCCCCCGCGGGAGCCCAAGGTCCCCCGCGTCACGCTCGAGGTCGGCGCCGACTTCATCGCCGTCGTCCACAACGACGGGGCACGCGGCGGCATGGTCGTCCTGACGCACCACCCGCACCGCGCCGAGCGCGCGAAGCCGATGGTCGAGAAGGCCTTCAATGACAAGACCGTCATCGAAGGCCTCGTCACCGGGGTCATCAAGGGCGGGGTCGAGGTCGACATCGACGGCCTCCGCGCCTTCTGCCCTGGTTCGCACATCGACATGCGCCTCGGGGCCGACCTCAACTACCTCCTCGCCGAGCGGCTCCCCTTCCTCGTCACGCAGTACGCGAAGCGCGGGCGCGATCTCGTCCTCTCCCGCAAGACGATGATGGAGGAGGAGGCCAAGAAGGCCCGGACCGAGGCCCTCGCCCGGTTGAAGATCGGTGAGGAGGTCGAGGGGACCGTCCGCAGCGTCGTCTCCTTCGGCGCCTTCGTCGACGTGGGCGGCATCGAGGGGCTCGTCCCGCTCCAGGAGATGAGCCACAACCGCGGCGACGGCCCGAGCGACGTCTTCAAGGCGGGCGAGCCGACGCGGGTCAAGGTCACCAAGATCGACGAGCGCGGCAAGGTCTGGCTGTCCCACAAGGCGACCATCCCCGATCCGTGGCAGAAGGTCGCCGAGAAGTACGCGGCGGGCACGAAGCACTCCGGCAAGGTGGCGCGCCTGCAGCCGTTCGGCGCTTTCGTGGAGCTCGAGTCGGGGATCGACGGCCTGATTCACCTGGCCGATCTCTCGATCAACCGCATCGAGAGCCCGGGTGACGTCGTCAAGGTCGGCGACCCCATCGAGGTCGTCGTGTCCCACGTCGACCCGAGCAACCACAAGATCGCGCTGCACCCTGCCCCCACCGGCGATGCGGCGAACGAGACGCCCCAGCGCGTGCAGCCGCACAAGCCGGTGAAGTGCAAGGTGGTCCTCATCGAGAGCGGCGGCCTCGTCGTGCGCATCCTCGGCGTGACCGGACGCAACTCGCGGGGCTACATCACGTCCGCCGGGACGGGGACGCCTCGGGGGACCGAGCTTCGCAAGGCCTTCAAGGTCGGCCAGGAGCTCGACGCGAAGGTCATCGAGATGGATCCTCGCCGCGGCGAGGTGAAGCTCTCCATCAAGGCGCTCAGCGAGGAGCAGGAGCGCAGCGCCTACCAGCAGTACCGCCAGCAGCTCAAGGCCGAGGCGCGGTTCACCTTCGCCGATCTGCTCACGAAGAAGGGTCCTCCGCCCCAGCGGTGACGGGGCGGGGACGTGTCGACCCCGCTCGATCGCCCGCTGGCGTCGCACGCGCGCCACTCGACGCGCACCGCCTTCGCCCGCGTCGGGCTGGTGGGGCTCGTGG
>JBEKGQ010000057.1:0-22909 GCA_050012715.1 Polyangiaceae bacterium | reverse complement strand
GGTTGTGCAGCTACGCCTATGGATCCGTCGCCGACTGCCTCTCTCCTTTGTTCCTCGGCCCGTGCCCCGCGGCCGGCCTCACGGCCTGTTGCGGCAAGCCGGGCGTCGGGGGGAATTGCTTCTACGGCCAGCCCGATGAATCCCAAGCCGACTGCATGGCGGCGGGCGGGACCTGGTACACGTCGCCGCCGTGAGCTCGGGTTGCTGATCCGGCTGGTCGCCGGCTCTCACCGCGCGCTCGGCCGCGCGCCGTCGTGTCGAGGACGACGCGTGGCCCCGCTGAGACGGCCCTATTGCGGCGGGGGGGTCGGGGTGGTCGAGATGGTGACCGTCTGGCCCGGCGTCGCGATCCACTGGAAGTTGTCGATGAGCACCGAGGAGTCGTACGCCTGATCGCCCGTGTCGAAGATGATGAAGCTGATCGTGAACTCCTCGCCACCCGTCACCGGAGCCTGCGTGGTCAGCCACGACGTGGCACCCGCCATCTTGCTCGCCGTGTTGGGCTCCCAGATGTCGAACCCCGTCCCCACGAGCTGGCTGTCGCCGTCGGGGCAGTAGGGGCTCGGCGCCTTCGGGCACGTGCTGCCCAGGCCCGCGCACGCTCCCGCGAAGCTGCTCACGTCCGACGGATTGCAGACGTTGAAGAAGCCGAGGTTGACGCTGACCGGGTTCTTGTTCGAGTCGAATGCGATGTTGCCGTTGATGGCCCCGGTGGGGGCCGGGCTGACCAGCGCGATGAACTGGTCATTATAGCTATTGCAGACCCAGTAGGGGTACTCGAACGAGTAGAACTTGAAGTCGAAGCTGTAGCCCGTCGCGTTCGTCGGGGCCCGGAGCTTCAGCTGGAGCGCGACGTCGTCGTTGATGTCCATGCTCGGCGGGCACGCGGTGGTGTTCTGGGGGAACCCCGCCGGCGCCGTGCCGTTCGCGTTCTCCATGCACGTGTTGCTCCCGCAAGAGCCACTCTGGCTCGGGGTGCGCGCATGCCCCGAGGACAGCATGAGCATGTTGGCGCCCTTCTGGACTTGCACGTTCGTGCCGAAGCTCGGCTGAATGCCGACCTGGAGGTCCGGCGACGCGAAGGCCGCCCCGGCTGCGCGCGTGTACGCCGAGCTCAAGACGCCGAAGGTGGGCCCCGTCGCGGTGTGGGGCGTCCCGTCGGGAGACGCGATCCGGCAGAACTCCATCGCCTCGGCGCCGTCGCCCGCGACGGTGTCGGTGAGCGGGATCCCGGTGTCGCAAGGGCCGATGCCGTCGCCCGGCTTTCCGGTGCAGTCGTTGTCCGTGTAGTAGGGCGCGCCGCCGTCCCCCGGCGTGACCAGGACGTCGATGGCCCCGGGGTTCACGTTCGGATCGCAGTCGTTGCAGTCGCCCTCGGCGATCGACCAGCCGTCCTTGTCCGAGTCGGCGTTCACGTCGGTCACGTTGCACCCCGTCGTGACGGTCATGCCGGACGAGTCGGCGGCCTCGGCGTCCCCGAACGATCCGTAGCCCCCGGAGCTGCCGCTCGACGATGAGCCGTTTCCGCCCGAGCTCGACGAGCCCCCGGCGTCGGCGGCGCTGCCGCTGCTCGGGGTGGGGCCGAAGCCAGAACTGTTTGCGTTGTTGCTGCTGCAGCCGTTCGCGATCGACGCCGCAACGAGCGCAAAGCCAAACGGCGCCCCCAACCGCCCGAACCACTTCATTCGAGACTCCCTTCGCAAGACGCGGCTACGTCCATAAACCAAGGATCTCGGTCAGGCTCGCGGAATCCGAGGGTGCTTCTGCTGCTTTCCGCTGCGGTGCAAACCTCCGTCCCCATACAAATCGAGACCACTCTCTGCGGGCACCGCGCCGAGGCCAAGGGAGGTAGCCGCGTGTGGGCCCGCTCACCGACAGGACCAAGCTCGACCGCTCGCGCGATGGGCCGCGGCCTCCACGAGGCCGGCTACCAGCTGCTACTTGCGGCCCCAGATGGTGATCAGCGCAGCCAACCACCGGGGCGAAGCGAGGCTGGCGAGGTTGCGCAAGGCCCGCTCGCGCTCGGGCACGTGGGTCAGGAGATAGCCGGATTCGCTCATGACGAGACCTCGACCACCAGACCTAGCGCCGGTCCGGGCTCGGATGTAGGTAGCGATCGCCAGCTGCGCCATGGCCTCCGTGTCGAAGACTCGCCTTTGCCCGCCGCTCCTCGCCGCGGTGGCCCTCCTCGTCGCATGCGCCTCTCCGCCTGCACCGCGCACCGCGTCGCAGGGCGGTCCTTCATGGGTCGCGCTCCGCACCCGTCACCTCGTGGTCGAGACCGATCTCGCCGCCGACGACGCCCGCTCCATCGCGGAGCAATACGAGGTCGCGTACTGCGAGCTGGCGGCGGTCGTCATCCCGGGCGCGGAGGGCCCTCCGGAGCGCACGGAGGTCGTGCTCTTCCGGGACGAGGACGACTTTCACGCCACGCTGGGCAGGTGGCAGGCCGGCGGGTTCTTCTTCGACCAGGGTCCCCTCGATCTCGAGCGACATCCGACGGTCGTCATGCCCCATCCTCGCTACGGGGACGACGACCGCATCACGCTCTTGCACGAGCTCACTCACCGATTCGTGAACCACGTCTACGGCCGGATGCCGGTGTGGCTGAACGAAGGACTGGCCCAGTACTTCTCCACGATGCGCATCCGCGATGGCGAAGTATGGCTCGGCGAGCCGCTGCCTCGCCGGGCCTACACCGCCGATGTGTTGCCTACGGTACCCGCGCTCCTGACCATGGATCGGCTGCACTTCGACGGGAGGGACCTCCCCGACGACTACCGGCGTGTGGACCAGATGGTGAACAACTACATGGCGGCCTGGGCGCTCGTTCACTTCTTCCGAAACGGGCCCGACTTCTACCGCGCGCGGTTTCAGCACTTCGTGTCGGCGATGAACAAGGGGGGGCGCGCGACGGATGCGTGGGGCTCGTCGTTCGGGGATATTCCGATCGCGACATTGGAGGCCGCCTACCGCGGCTATCTCGACGCCGAGCAGTGGGACGTCTTCAAGCGCCCGCTCTCGCAGAAGAACCCCGCGCCGGTCGAGTCGGCCACGGTCATCGCGGACGCCGACGTTCACCTCCTCTGGCTCCGGGCGCTCGCCGCCTCGGGTCCAGCGGCGGCTTCGCAGCTCGCGGAGGCATCCCGCGCCGCGCCAGACTCCGCGGAGGTCGCCTACTGGCGTGGCAGCTTCGACTACTTTGCGAATCGCCTGGTGGATGCGCGCTCGGAGTTCGAAGCCGTGCTCCGCGAGCGACCGGACGACCCGCGTCCTCTGTTCGGGCTCGCCGTGACCCTCGGGAAACTCATGGCGGAGACTCCTTCCGCGGGACGTGCAGAGTTGGCCGACCGCCTCTCGAAGACGTTCGACCGCCTCGCGACGACCGCCACGAGCGCGGACGAGCTCCTGCTCCTCGGCAGTCATTTCGCCAATCGAGGAGCTTCGGCCGCGGCGGTCGCCCGCATCGATGCGGCGGCCGCCATCGCCCCTGGATACTGGCGCGTCCACGCGGCACGGGCGTACGTGCTGGCCAAGGCCGGCCGTTACGACGAGGCCGCCGAGGCGCAGGAGCGCGCCGTGGCGGTCGCGACCGAGGGGGAGCCCAATCCGTCACTCGAGGCCGACCTCCGGAGGTACCGCGCTCTGGCTGCGAGCGCGACGGCCACGCCGCCTGCTCCTCTTCCGCCTCCGGCTCGATAATCAGAAGCGGCCGTACAGCGCGGCGCCGCCGGGTGACGGCACGATCGCGACGCCGCGGTCGCTCCCGTCGACGACGCGAGAGCTCGCGGGAAGGCCGACGATGGTGAGAAGGGCGCCCAGCCCCTGGAGCGAGCCGCTCGTCACGAGCGCGGCGCGGGTCGCGGTCTCCATGATGCACGGGTCCACCGGCAGGGGGACGGGCGATTGAGGCGCGACGCACGCCGGCCGCCGCAAGAGATCGAGCCAGGGTCCCGCGACCGGGACGACGAGAAGGGAATCACTGCCGTGCGACACCGCTCCCACGTACGCGCTGGGTGCGTACGACACGGTGAGCACGACGACGCCGGCGACCAGGGCTCCACCCCAGCGCGTGGATTCGACCCGACCGCCCCCGGGAATCGACTCGCCGGGCGCGAGCCGACCGTGCATCTCGATGCCGTCGGTGCTGCGCAGCTCGGCGCTGAGATGACGGGGCCCCGCGAGCACCACGCGGTCCGCATCGACCCGGGCTCCGGGCGGCAGCGGGGTGCGCACGCCCTCGCGCAGAATGGCGACGGGCTGCAGCTTGTCCGTGTCGACCCGCGAGGCGGCGGTGGGGCTGAAGGTGCGCGTCACCTCGACGGAGCCGGCGCAGCCTGTTCCCGTCGCCAGCGAGAGGACCATCGCGGCGGCCAGCGTGAGGCGCGGGAGGAGCTTCTCGAGAACGGACATCGTGTTTTCCTCCTGGCTCGGGGACGAGGGCTACGGGTTGTTGGCCTGGATGAGCGTCGCGTCCGTCGTTCCCGCGCTTCGCGTCGGTTGCTTCGCCCGCTCCGCCGACGCGATGAGCCCGGCGATGCGCGTGAGGTGCGTCTCCTCCGACGCGTACGTGTAGGCCGCGCACACCTCATCGGCGCTCGTGACGAAGCTCGTCCCGTTGGTGTCGCCGAGCGCCATCCGCCGGCGGACGGAGAGAAAGCCGGGCGTCGCGTAGAACGTCCAGGTGTCGCGCTGGAGCGTGTACCCGTCCTTGGTGTCGACGTGGGCGACGACGTGGCCATGGACCTCGTCGACCTCGTCCAGGGACCAGCCCAGCGACGACACGTAGCCCTTCACCGCGGCGAGCGACGTCGGCTGGTCGGCGCCGACGCGAGCCACGGGGGGCTGGTAGGCCACGCGCGAGGGATCATCGAGGCCCAGGCCGCCCAGCGGTCCACAGCCGACGAGGAACAGGGCAAGAAGGATGGGCAGTTTCATGGGTGGCTCCTCGGGCGGGACGGTGCGTCTGGAGGAGCCCTAGAGCGAGGACGATGCCAGGGGGTCCATCGCCCGCAAACCCACGAGATTGCGTGCACAAAGGCCCTGCCGCCTATGGTGCTACCGCCACAACTATGGGATTCTCACCATAGTGGCGACGCCCGTCCCGAAGCTTCTCGTGATCGACGACGATGAGGGCGGCTGCCGGCTCATCCGGAGGCTCTTCGCGGCCGAGCCGGTCTCGGTCCTCATGCAGCACGACGGGGAGCGCGGGCTGGCCTGCGCCGAAGCGGAGCGGCCGGACGTCGTGCTGCTCGACGTCGACCTGCCCGGCCTCGGCGGCTTCGACGTGCTGCCGCGGCTGCTGGCGCTCAACCCCGACGCGCCGGTGATCATGTTGACCGGCCACGTCGAGGTGCGCACCGCCGTTCGTGCCATCCGCCTGGGCGCGTTCGACTACCTCACCAAGCCGTTCGACGTCGAAGAGATCGTGCTCGTCGTGCGCCGCGCGCTCGAGACCCGCTCGCTCCGCTCCGAGGTCCAGACGCTTCGACGACAGGTCGACGAGAGGGTCGGGCTCTCTTCCCTGATGGGAGGGAGCCCCCAGGTCCAGGCCATCGTCGAGCAGGTACGGACCGTGGCGTCGTCGAGCTTCTCCGTCTTGATTCTCGGGGAGACGGGGACGGGCAAGGAGCTCGTCGCTCAGGCCATTCACCGGGAGAGCGATCGTCGAGCGAGGCCGTTCGTCGCCCTGGACTGCGGGGCCATCCCCGAGGCGCTGCTCGAGTCCGAGCTCTTCGGCCACGAACGAGGCGCATTCACGGGCGCCGACCGCCGCAAGCCGGGCCAGTTCCAGATGGCCGAGGGCGGGACGCTGTTCCTCGACGAGATGGGCAACCTTCCCATCGCCCTTCAGGCGAAGCTGCTCCGTGCTCTCGAGTCGAGGCAGGTGCAGGCCGTGGGCGCCGCCAGCGCGACGAAGAGTGACGTGCGCATCGTCGCGGCCACGAACCAGAACCTGAA
Organism: Polyangiaceae bacterium; assembly: GCA_050012715.1. Taxonomy (GTDB): domain Bacteria; phylum Myxococcota_A; class Polyangia; order Polyangiales; family Polyangiaceae; genus Palsa-1150. The sequence continues at coordinate 16,948 of JBEKGQ010000057.1, read as the reverse complement.
GGAGCACGTGGCCCAGGGCTCCTTTCGCGCGGACCTGTACTTCCGGCTGGCGCAGTACACGATCTCGCTGCCGCTCCTGCGCCAGCGCCCCGGCGACATCGCCCACCTCGCCCAGCGCTTCCTCGAGGAAGCTTCCGTGGAGCTACGACGTCCGATGCACGAGATTCCGCCGGACGTCGCGCGCCTCCTGGAGGGACACTCCTGGCCGGGCAACGTCCGCGAGCTCCGCAACGTCATTCGCCAGGCCGTGCTCGAGTCGAAGGATCTCGTGCTCCATCGAAGCGCGGTGCAGAGACTCCTCGGCGATGCGCGCGGCGCGCCCGGAACCATCCATCCCCCGGGGCTGGCCGAGCGCTCCCTTCGTGAGATCGCGAACGCGGCCGCCAGGGACGCCGAGCGTCGGGCCATCTGCGCGACGCTGCGCGCGACGGGCGGCAACAAGAGCCAGGCCGCTCGATCGCTCCAGACGGACTACAAGACGCTGCACACGAAGATGAGCCTCCTCGGCATTCGCGGGCGTGACTTCATGCCGTGACGAGCCGGTGCAGATGCTCTTCGGTCCCGACTTTGCAGCGTGGCGCTCATGATCTATCGCGACGCCCTGAACGCCGCTCAGGAGCGCATCGCGCAGCTCGAGACCAAGGGCGCCGTCCCGCCCCCATCGCTGCGCGTCGTCGTGAGCGTCCGCCCGGCGCGGTCCTGGGGACCCGTCGGCGTCGCGGCGGTGCTCGTGGCCGCATGCGTCGTCGCCGCCGCCACGATGCACCGACGCGTCACGCCGCCCCACGCCGAGACCCGCGCCGTGGCGATGATGCCGCCGCCATCGCCGGCCCCGCTGCGTACCCCGCCGGAGTGGACGAAGCTTCCGGCCTTCGATGGTCTGAACGACGTCGCGTTCGACGACGAGGCGAGCTTCGCCGTCGGCCCGGGCGGCGCGATCTGGCGCCACGGTTCGAAACCCGACTTGCCCTGGACGCGAGAGGCGGACGTCACGAGCCAGGACTTGCTGTCCGTCGCCGGCATCGGTGGCTGGGCGGTCGCCGTCGGGCGAGGCGGGACGGCGCTCTTCCTGGACCAGGATGGGACGCATTGGACCGCGGTCGACCATGCGCGCGCGCGCTGGGCCTCGAGCATCGGGTTTTCCGTGTGGCGCGGCACCCGAGATCTCTACGCCGTGCGCTGGGTGCCCGGCATGGTCGCGGTCGGGGCTCACGGGACGATCCTCGAGCAGCTCGCGCCGCACGCCGTCTTCCTCAGCTTTCGCAGCCCCACGACGTCCGACCTCTTCGACGTCTGCGGCGACGTGGCGGAGCGGTATGCGGTCGGCGCCAGGGGGACCATCGTGCGAGGGACGGGCCGCAGCCTCCTCGAGAACCAGTGGCGGCTCGATCCGGCGCCGACGACCAACGACCTCTACGCCGTCGCGTCCGACGGTGCCGACGCGTACGCCGTCGGCTCCGCGGGGACCATCCTCCACAAGCGCGACCTGCGCGGGCCGTGGGTCGTCGAGGCCAGCGGAACGACCGCGACGCTGCGCGCGATCCGGATGAACGAGGGGCTGGATCCCGTCACGGCGGCCGGCGACGGTCCCACGCTCCTCGAGCGCCGCGACGGCCAGTGGGTTCCGGCGAACACGACCGGAATCGACGGGGACATTCGCGCCCTGCCCGTCGGTCGCGGGAGCGTGGTGCTGACGCAAGCGGGTCTCTTCTCGCGCGAGACGGGGGGCTGATCGCGTGCCGAACCGCCTCGAGATCGTCGCACGCGACGGATTGGCGCGCGGCTGGCCATCTGCTGGATCGCCGGCGCACCATTCGTCGGGGAGCTCGGTCCCCATCGGTCGGCGGTATGGGAGACGGACACATGGCGCGAGCGCGAAGGTGGCGGGGCCCGTTGACGCTGATGCTCGCCGCGATGGTCGTCGTCGCTCCCGCGTGCGGCGGGCGGGAGAGCGGCGCCCCTGGCGACGGCGGGACCGGCGGCAGCAGCGGCAGCGGCGATGACGGAGGCAGTTCGGGCGCGGACTCGAGCGGCCCTCCGATCACGACGACCGTCCTCCAGACGGGGACCGTCGACAAGATCGATCTCCTCTTCGTCGTCGACAACTCCGCCTCGATGGGCGACAAGCAGGCCTACCTCGCCGAGGCGGTCCCGGTCCTCATCACGCGCCTCGTGCGGCCGAACTGCCTCGACGCCAGCGGCAACGTCGTCGGCCAGTCCGACGCACAGGGCAACGGCACCTGCGCGGTGGGCACGGTGGAGTTCCCGCCCGTGCACGACATGCACATCGGCGTGCTCACCTCCTCGCTCGGCAGCCGCCTGAGCGACAAGTACAGCAGCGGCGGGGGCATCATCTGCGATCCGAGCGCGACGCTGACGATCAACGGGACCACGCTCAGCAACCACAACGACGACCGTGGGGAGCTCATCAACCGCGGCGGCGCCGCCGAAGCCCCCATCGCCGATCTGGGCTCGCTCAATTACCTGAACTGGTTCCCCGCCAGCCCGAAGAACTCCGGCCAGAGCCCGAGCCCGGGCGCGCCGCCCATCGTGGACGCCACGACGCTCATCTCGGACTTCGCGAACCTCCTCACTGGCGTCGGCAACTACGGCTGCGGCATCGAGTCGCAGCTCGAGAGCTGGTACCGGTTTCTCGTCCAGCCCGATCCGTACGATTCGCTCTCGGTCGACTCGAACAACCTCGCGCAGTGGACCGGGGTCGACACGACGATCCTCCAGCAGCGGGCCGCGTTCCTCCGGCCGGACTCGCTCGTCGCGATCATCGACATGACCGACGAGAACGACTCGGAGATCGACGTGCGGTCCTACGCGGGCCAGGGCTACCTGTGGATGGCGCAGAACTTCGACCCGCCGCGCGGGACGAGCGGCTGCGAGGAGGACGCGAACGACGACGGGCTGACGGATTCGAGCACGTGCAACTCGTGCCAGCTCGCGTCGGGCGCGAGCAGCGATCCGAGCTGCGCGCTCGGTCCCTACTCGGCGGAGAACGACTGGGGCTTCAACGAGAACCTCCGGCACGTCCACATGACGCAGAAATACGGCATCTGGCCGCAGTTCCCCATCCAGCGGTACGTCGTCGGGCTGACCTCGGGGAAGGTCCCCGATCGGGGCGGCGAGTATCCGAGCGGTGCGACCAGCTACCAGGGCCTCACGAACCTCGACTGCACGAACCCGCTCTTCGCGGCCAGCCTGCCGGACGGGTCGGACACGACCGCCGCGACGCTCTGCAACCTGCCGCCGGGGCCGCGCACGCCCGACCTCGTCTACTACGCCCACATCGGCGGTGTGCCGCACGAGCTCCTCCAGAACCCCGACGGCACCGTCAAGGAGACGCTCGCCGCCGCCGACTGGACCAAGATCCTGGGCGCCAATCCCCTGAGCTTCGACTACTCGGGGGCCGACCCGCACATGCTCGAGTCCTACGAGCCGCGCTCGGGGATTCCCACCCCGTCCAGCTCCGGACCGCCGAGCCCCCTGGACCCCGAGGTCGGATACGACTGGGTCACCAACGCGGGCGCCCAGCACGTGCTCTCCGTCGACCGCGAGTACGCGTGCACCTTCCCGCTCCCGACGCCGCGCGACTGCACGAACACGTCGGACCCGAGCGTGGCCTACGCGTGCGATTGCCCGTCGCAGACGGGGCTGGCCCCGGAGCAGCTCCCCCCCATCTGCGACCCGACCACGCAGACCACCCAGATCGCGGCGAAGGCCTACCCCACCGTGCGCGAGCTCGAGCTCGCGCAGCTCCTCGGTTCCCAGGGCTTCGTCGCGAGCCTGTGCCCCATCGACGTGACCCCGGCGGCAGGCGAGACGACGCAGTCGGACCCCCTTTTCGGCTACAACCCGGCGGTCAACGGCATCGTCGACCGGCTCAAGGCCTCGCTGGGCGAGCAGTGCCTCCCGGAGGCGCTCGCCCCGGGCTCGTGCGGGACCATCGGGTGCTCCATCTTCGTGTCGCTGCCCACCGCCGGGGGCGCGGCGGCGTGCGACGCTGCCGCCGGGCTCTCGGCACCCTCGGCCAGCGCGCTCCAGGCGCTGCAAGCGAAGCAGCACGCCGCGTGGGTGAGCGGCGGATCCGTCGGCGTCGACCCGAGCACGCTGCCTACGTGTCTCCTGCAGCAGCTCTCGCAGCTCCCGGCCGGCGCGAGCGCGGGGAGCTGCCCGCCGCCCGCCGGGACCTTCGACGCAAGCGGCTCCTGCGCCGCGTCGCCATCGCCCGGGTGGTGCTACGTCACCGGCGCCGGTGCCGGCACCTGCCCGCAGGCCATCGTGTTCTCGAACGGCGAGCCGCCCGCGGGGGCGATCGTCACCCTGGAGTGCGTGGGTCCCTGAAGGGCGGGAGCGTGCGCGTGCGCTCTCCCGGGCGAAGGCTGAGGCGTACGCGCCTCGCGGGATCCCTGTCGTCGCGAGGCTGGACCCGCGTCGGCTGATGCCGCGCCTCACTGTGGCGCATGGGGCGCCTGCCACTGGTTGCAGTACTCCGAAGCGTCCGCCCCGGAGCAGCAATCCGGGAAGCCCTGCCAGCACTCCGAGCCGTCGAAGCGCAGCTCGACATCGACGCAGCCGCAGGTGCCGCAGCACGACTGCCCGACGACGGCCGTCTGCCCTGGGGTCAGCGTGGCGGTGTCCCCGTAAAACGATTTGAATTCGCAGTTGTCCGAGCTCGACGAGATGGCGCACGTCACCGCGCTCCCGCCCGAGGATGGATTGCACGTGTAGCCGGACAGACCGTTTCCCGTGCACGTGTAGCCGTTGGCGTCGTCCGACAGGCAGCTGAGCCCCGACGACTGCACGATGGACGTCCCCAGGCACCAGCCGCCGGGCTCCGTCGGCGCGCCACCCGCGGAGGGAACCGAGCTCGCGTTGGATACGCAACACGAGTCCGAAGGGCAGTCGCTGCTCGTGTTGCATCGTGGCACGCAGAGCCCGCTGCCGACGTCCACGCATCCTCCGCCCACGGGTACGCCGGGGCCAGTCTGGCAGCATTCGGCGCTCGAACCGCAGTTGGTCGAGCCCATGGGCAGCAGGCCGGTGCAGACCTGCGAGCTGCCGCCGCCTCCGTTCGCGTCGTTGCTGCTGCTACTGCATGCCGAAGCCACGACGAGCGCGGCCAGCGCCAGTCCTCCGAGCTTCACCTTGTGCATCGAACACTCCTCCTTTCTAGAAGCGACCGCCCAGCCCACCCATGGCGCCGACCGGTGCGTTGTTCGCGCCCACGACGGGCGACAGCGATGGGAAGACGAGCGCGTTCGGTCCCAGGACGCGCTGGGCGTTCGCGTTCGACGAGACCTCGTAGAGAAGCGCGCTCGTGAACGGCATCAAGACGACGCCGATGACCAGCGGGAGGGTCGGATCGGTCGTTCCGGTCGTGTACCCGGAGAACGCCGCGAGCCCACCGACGAACGCCCAGCCGAGGCCCCCATCGCCACCGGTAGCCTCCCCGAGTCCCCATACCGTGAGGGGAGTGACGACGACGTTGACGCCGAGCGACTCGAGACTTCCTCCGAGGCACGGCTGGTCGCCGCAGGCCGCCTTGAACGTGCCGTAGGCGGCGAGCGAGCCGACCACGGCGCTGCCCAGCGACTCGAGGAAGAACCGGCCCACGGAGAACTTCGCGCGACGCGCGGCGGCCCGGCGGTCGACGACGTCGGTCGCGGCCGACGCCGCCACGAGCGAAGGCGCGAGGGGCGGAGCTGCCGCGCCCGAGGAAGGGCCGGCGGCCGGCGGTGCCGGCGCGACGGAGGGAGGTTGCGGGATCGCCTGCGCGACGAGGGCGCGTGGGGCGACGATGGGGCGGAGCTGGACGCGGACGACGCGGTCCGTCGATTCGGCCGCATCGAACGCGACCGTGCCGGAGGCGAGGTCGCCCGCGCGGACCACGAAGACGTGGTGCCCGGGGTCGACCGGGATCGGCAGCCGCTCGGCGCCGTCGGCGAGCGACTCCTCATCGAGGATGATGCTCAGGGCGGCCGGGCGACCGGGCGGCGCGCCCTCGACGACCAGGCGGACGTGCGGAATGCGCGCTCCGACGTCCGCGAAGAGCTGCTGCGCCTCGGCCAACGGACGCGCGGGGGTTCCGGCGTCCGCGGGCGCGAGCGCGACGGTGGCGAGCGCCTCGCGCGCCGCGACGAGCTTGCCGAGCCGCACCCGAACCTTCGCGAGCGCGAGGACGACGGACGGCTCCGGGTCGAGCGCCGCCGCCCCGGCCAGCTCGTCCTGCGCCCCATTCAGGTCGCCCCGCTGTTCGAGGACGGCGGCTTGCTGCACGAGCTTCTGAGCGCGCGCCGCGCTGGATGAGGGCGACGGCGGGGCCCCGGCCGCGCTGCGTACGGGGAGGACGACGAGGAGCAGGAGAGGGACGAGCAGCGACGACGCGCGGCGGACCATGGGAGTCTCCGTGCGCGTCAGTCGGAGCATGCGACGCAACTGCTCGGGCAGACCGCATAGGCCTCGAGCTCCGACGCGTAACAGGTGTTGTTCGACGCGCAGTAGTACGGCTCATCCGCCGCGCAGCAGGTCGTCGCCGAGTTGGAGCCGCACTTGAGTGGCGTGCTGCCGCCACAGTCGTTCACGGCGGTGTTCGGCGCACAGGCGCAGTCCGATGCGGCTGCGCAAACGCCGTACGACTCACCGGTGACCTGGGCGCAGCAACCGCTGTTGCACTCGCTCGGCCAGTCGATGTCGCAGATCGCGTGGCATTCGTTGTCGTTCGAGATGCACACCTGCCCCTCGGAGACACCGGTGCCCGACTGGCAACAGTCCGTCGTCTCGGAGCAGGACGCGCCGGCCGCGGCGCATACGCCTCCCGAATCGACTTCGCCGCCCGAGCTACTGCTGCTGGTCGAGCTGCCGCCGCTCGAGCCGGTGCTGCTCGAGCCGCCGCCGTTCGAGCCACCGCTGCTGCCGGTCGGGATCGGGCCTCCGCTGCTCCCGCTGCTGCTTCCGCTGCTGGCGGTCGTCGGCCCGGCGCTGCCGTTGCAACCGGTGAGGGGCGCCACCGCGACTGCGCCGAGTACGACCATCGTGCCAATCACCCAATCCGTTTTCATGGTCCTGTCCTTTCGCCGCCGGCGGGTGCCGGCGGTTTCGTCGTGCATCACACTTCGCTGCCGAGGTTTTGGGCGCCCGCCTATGAACCGCTCCCGCTGCACGCGGTCGTGCACGCGCTGGTCGAGCAGTCGGCGAGGGAGTTGTAGTCGTCGATGCCGGCGGGGTTGCTCGTGCCGCAGCTGTCGAGGCACGCGGAGAACCCGTCGCCCGTCGGGCAGCCGTCCGCGCAGTCGACGATGCTCTGGCACGCCGAGTCGTCGACGCACGCCATCTCCTCGGCGCAGCACTCGGCGTTGATGCACGAGCCGCAGTCGTCGGTCGGAGTGTCCCCGTCGCACGTGGCGCTCGGGAGCGGCTGGACCCCCAGGACCGATGTGCACGCCGTCGCGAGGAGCAAGAGGACGGGCAGGGCGACCCCCGTCGCTCGCGCCAGGGACTTCACTGGAACCTCCCCTGGAGGATGAGCGTGCCCGGGCCGATGCCGACCGCATCGACGGTCGTGGTCTTTGCAGATGGAGAAGTGAAATAGAGCGTGAGCCCTGCCGCCAGCAGCGCCGCACCCCCGATGACGCCCACCGTGGAGATCGTGGCATCCGACGCCGTCGCTGCGTGGTCGGAGACCGCCTGGCTGTAGCTCGGGCACGCTCCCGAGACCGCGCAGTCGTTCTTGGTCGCGCTCCACTTCGAAGCGGCGAGCGCGCCGAAGACAGCCCCGACTCCCAGGCCGACCACGCCGGCGCCTCCCAGCACCAGCCCGAGCGTCCTCTGGGTCGACGACGAAGTGGGGTGGTCACCGCCCCCGGCACCTTTGCCCGTCCCGGTGCCGGTCCCGGTGTCCGATCCGCTGCTCACGCCCACGGTGACGCTCACGAGCCGACGCTTCTCCCCGTCCTTGACCACGACGGTCAGCGTCACGGGCTGCCCACCGCCCGCCTCGAACGAGAACTGGTGCTCTCCCCGATCGACGGCTACCGGAGTCCCGTCGAGCTTCTCGGCGAGGGGCCTGCCGTCCATGCGGACGCGGACGGAGCTGACGTCCGTTCCTTTCGGATCCTTCGCGTCGAGGACGACCGTCGGTTGAACCTCGGCGAGCGCATCCAGCTGACGGGTGCAGTCGTCGCGGACCACGGTCGGGCACTTCGGATCACTGCAGACGTCGAGCGCCGCCCGCGCGTCGGTGAACTTGCCGTCGCGCCGCAATGCCTGCGCGGTCGTATCCGCGTCGATGCACTGCGCCTTGGTGACGTCGGCGGTGGCCGCGCGGGCGCACGTCACGAGGAGCGCGCTCGCGACGGCGACAATCGCTACTTTCGACCCTTCGCGGTTCATTGGACACACTCCGGTTTGAAGACGCGCAGACCGTTGTCGTAGAAGTAAGGCGGGTCGCAGTGGCCCCCGCCCGCGGGGAGGCCCGCCTCCCTCGTGGGAGGCGGCGGTGGTGGGGGTGGGGGTGGGGGTGGCGGAGGAGGCCAGTGGCCGGCGTCGCGCTTCATGGGTGCGTCGACATCCGCGTGCTCGCCGCCGGCGTCCAGCGGAAGGGCGTCCACCGCGACGTCTGCGGTCGACGCCGCGTCCTCCGTCCGGGTCGGGGGCTGCTGCCCCGGGCCTGCGTCGGAGACGACCGGCGCCGAAGGCCACGTCCTCCAGGCGACGAGCGCCGCGCCGGACGCAAGCCCCAGCGCGCCGGCGAAGGTCGCCGCGAGCACGCGTCGCCGCGGCGGCTTCGGAGCCGCCGCCGGAGGCGCGCCGGTGCCGCCCCACGAAGCCACCGTGGGCGGACGAGCGGGAACGGGCGTCAGGGCCGCCGTCTGCACCGCCTGCAGAGAGAAGCCGCCGCTCCGTGCCGCCGCTCCTCGGGCGATGCCGAGCACGACGTCGAGCGACAGCCGGGCGCGAGGTGGCCCAAACTCGACGAGCGCGGCCGCCAGCTCCGTCACGTCCCGGAACCGCCGGTCGCGCTCCTTCTCCAGGCATCGCTGCACGATGGCGTCGAGCCGCAGCGGCACGTCCGATCGGAACGAGGCCGCGGACGGCGTCGGATCCCGGAACACCTTGAGGACGAGCTCCGGGAGCGCTTCCCCCTGGAAGGGGACGCGCCCCACGAGGAGCTCGAAGAGGATGACTCCGAGCGACCAGATGTCCGTGCGCGGATCGACGGACTTGGCCGACTGCATCTGCTCGGGCGACATGTACGAAGGCGACCCGATGACCGCCGTGGTGCGGGTCATCCCCATGGGCCCCGACGCGTCCGAGGTCCCCAGCGCCGACATCTTCGAGATGCCGAAGTCGAGGACCTTGATGGAGAGCTGTCCGTCGGGTCGACGCGTGCAGAAGAGGTTCGCCGGCTTGAGGTCGCGATGGACGATCCCCATCGCGTGCGCCTCCGCGACCGCCTCGCAGGCCTGCATCGTGAAGTCGACCGCGAGCTCCACGGAGAGCGGCCCCCGCTGCTCGAGCCACGCGGCGAGGTCGCCACCCTCGAGGTACTCCATGACGAGGTAGGGGGCGCCGCCATCGAGCTTGCCGACGTCGATCACGTGAGCCACGTGCTCGCTCCGGATCCGCGCCGACGCCCGCGCCTCGCGGTCGAAGCGGGCGACGACCTCGGGGTTCGCGATGGCTTGTGCGTTCAGAAACTTGAGCGCCACCTTCTGGTCGAGCATCAGGTGATGCGCCGCCACCACGACCCCCATGCCCCCGACCCCGAGCACCCGCTCGATGCGGTACTTGCCCGCGACGACGTCGCCGGGCCGCACGCTGGTGGCGTCGAAGTGGCCGTTCACGGGGGCCCCCTTCGCACGACGCATGCCACTCACACGGCGCGGGAAATCCGCCGGAGTGCCGCGCTCGGCTGTCTACTTTTGTCGACTGGCCCGGACGCGTTGTCCAATCGGCTCGACAACCGGGAGGGGGGTCACGCCCGCTTGAGATCGAACGCGCGAATCAGGTTGTAGACGTGGGAGCGCGACACATCGAGGATGCGGGCCGCCTCGATCGCGTTCCAGTCCGTCGAGTCGAGCACGGCCTGCACGTGCCGGCGCTGGAACCCCCGCGTCGCCTCCTGAAGCGCGAAACCCACGTCGTCCGCGGCCCCCGCCTCGCCGGGGAAGACGTCGCGCGCCTCGATCCATTCGCTCGCGCGAAGCTGCGCGTGGATGGACGCGGACTCGATGCGATTGGCCAGCTCGCGGACGTTGCCCGGCCACTGCGCGGTCTGAATGGCACGGATCGCGCTAGGGCTGAGCGTCTTGTTGGACAGCTGATGACGCTCTACCGCTTGCTTCAGGGTAATAGAGATCTTCGCGGAGCCGGCGCTCGGCGACCGCGTTCTTGAGGTTGACGTTCGTCGCGGCGAGGACGCGAACGTCCGCGGTGCGTGGCTCGGCGTCTCCGAGACGATAGTACGTCTTGCTCTGGAGGAGCTGAAGCAGCTTGGCCTGGGCCCCGATCGGGAGCTCGGCGATCTCGTCGAGGAAGAGCGTCCCCCCCTCGGCGGCTTCGACCTTGCCTTTGACGCCTCCCTTGGGCACCGCGGAGTGGGCGCCCGGTTCGGCGCCGAAGAGTTCGTTCTCGAGGAGCGCCTCGGGGATCGCGGCGCAATTCAGCTCGACGAAACGGCGATTGCGCCGGCGAGACGCCAGGTGGATCGCGTTGGCGAGGAGCGTCTTCCCGGCTCCCGACGGCCCGGTCAGGAGCACGTGGATGTCGAGGGGCGCCGCCATGCGGAGTCTCTCGACGAGCTCGCGCATCACGGTGCTCTTGCCGCGGACGACCGAGAACGGATCGTCCACGGGCGTCGTGCGACTGGGCGGCGGGGTCGACGCGCCTGCGCGCGTCAGGAGTCGCTCCACCGGATCGCTCAGGGGACGTCGCGCCGGAGCACCTCGTCATAGGCCTGAAAGGTGTCGGCTCCGAGCTTGCCCTGGAGGTACACCACGCCGACCGGCACGTCGCGGCCGACCGGTACGCAGAGGACCGCCTCGATCTGGTGCTGCTTCACGCTCTCGAACTGGCCGAGACGCGCGTCCTCCGCCGCGTTCGCGGTCATCACCGTCTTTCCGGTGGCCATCGCCTCGCCGATGATCCCGCGCGACACGAAGGTCGAGATGGCGTCCTCGCGCCCGCCCTCGCACCCGCTGGACACGACGTGGCGGCTGACCGCGACGCCGTCGTCGCCCATCACCTCGATGAGCGTCTCGCGCGCCCTCACGCGGTTGACGATGACGTCGAGCGCGGCGGGGAGGAGCGCATCGAGGCTCTCGTGATTGCCAAGGTCCACCAGGGCCCGATAGAAGTCACGATCTCGGAGGGCCGCGTCGAGCTCGGTCGCCACGGCGATAGCCTACCGGAAGGTCGCGAAGGGAAGGGAGGCTCTGGCGTGGGACTGTCGGCGGACGCGCGGGACGCATACCTGCAGGCCTGTCTGGGCGAGGCGCGCGAGTTCATCGCCGGGCTGGTTCCGGAGACGGATCGAGCGCAGCCGGCCTACGCGACGCTCCTGGCGTATCCGCTGCGCGCCGCCAAGGGCCTTCGCCCGGCGCTCACCGTGGCTTCGTGCCGGGCGCTCGGGGGCGATCGGAGCGCTGCGGGACCGACCGCGGCGGTTCTCGAGCTCCTGCACAACGCCTTCATCGTGCACGACGACGTCGAGGACGGGTCGGAGATGCGACGCCACGAGCCGACGCTGCCGGTGCAGATCGGCGTCCCGCGAGCCGTTCACGCCGGCGACACGATGCTCGCTCTCGCGCTCGGACCGCTGCTCGACAACATGCGCCTCCTCGACATGGGGCGAGCCCTGCGGATCCTCGACCTCGTCGCGACCATGCTGCGAAGAACGGTGGAGGGGCAAGCGCTGGAGCTCGCGTGGATCGCGGACAACCGCTGGGACGTCACGCCGGCCGAATACGTCGAGATGGTGACGCTGAAGACGGCCTGGTACACGTTCGTGGCGCCCCTCGCCTGCGGCGCGATCGCGGCCGACGCTCCGGCTGCCCTCATCGAAGAATTGCAGGCGTTCGGCCTCGACCTCGGCGTCGCGTTTCAGATCCGTGACGACACATTGAACTTGCTCGCGAGCGAGACGGTTACGGGCAAGGAGCGCTGGGGGGACCTGTGGGAGGGAAAGCGCACGCTCGTCCTGGCGGCGTTCTTCTCCGAGGCGAGTGAGAACGAGAAGCGGTTCGCCCGTGCGCTCCTCTTGCGAAGCCGTCCGACGGCGGCGGAGCGCGATCCGGCGCGGCCCTTGCTGGAGGGCGCCGTGCGCGCGCTCGTGACGAGCGACGCGCTCACTGCCGAGCAGGCGCGGCTCGTCGTCGACGCCTACGCCGGCGAGCGAACCCGCGACGGCAAGACGGAGGCGGACGTCGCGGCGTTTCGTTCGATGCTCGGTCCGAGCATCGACGTCGCGTCGCGCGTGGCGGCGGATTTTGCTCGGCGGGCCGCCGAACGCTGGACTAGCATCCGCCGGGCGATGGTCGATTCGACGCATCGCGACCTGATCGAGTCCATTCTCGACTACACGATCGCACGCGATCGATGACCAAGAGGGGCGATGGGCGATCGAGACGACGAACGACCCGACAGCGTGCCAGCGGACCGCCGCGCACGGCAGCTTCGTGACCGGGCGATGGACCTGCTCGCGGACGCGAGCGTGCACGTGCAGCGGCTGGAGGAGATCGGTGAACGCCTGGGGCTGACGCCGGATCTCGTCGACGGCGTGGGGGATCACCTCTACGAGGCCGTGGTCGCGCAGCTCGATCTCGCCGCGAAGGTGATGGAGCGATCGCACGTCGCGGCCGAGCGGCTCTGGCAGCTAGGCGCGTCGCGCAAGCAAGACCGGTTCTTTCGTGTCGTACTCGAGCCGGGCGGGCACGTTCGCTTCGATTTCCGCGTGCGCAACGCATCGATCCGTGCCGCCACCGTGGAATGCGAGGCGCGATTCCACCGGAAGCACCTCGTGGTCACCCGAGTCGGCAATCCGAACCTCAAGGGTCGTGAAGAGACGAGCGTCGAGGTGACAGTGTATCAACAGCGCGACGGCAAAGAGCTGGACGAAGAGGTTTATCACGGTGATGTCGACGTCACCCTCGTTCACGGCAGCCATCAGCGGGTGAAGCTTCCGCCGGTACGCTTCGAGGTCTGGGTCCGGAAGGGAACGAAGACGGTCGTGCAGGGGGGAGACAGTGGGACGCCCGGACAACACCGATGACGGTCTGGACGAGGTCACACGGCGCCTTCGCGCCGTCCTGACCGATCACCCGGTCGCCGCGCACGCCGCGTTTTCGGCGCTGGTGCGAGAAGGCCGCGCCTACGCGCAGACGCCGGAGGGCGAGGCGCTCCTGCGCCGCCTGCTCCGCTCCGAGCGCGTCACGCGCCTACGCAGCGCATGGGAGATCGTGTCGTTCGGGACGGGTGAGACGGCGCCGGCTCGAGGGGGGGCCTTGCCGTCGTCGACGGTGAGCTCCTTCGTCCGCGCCGCGTTGCAGCCATGGTTCGAGTCGCGCGTGCACCGCGCCCTTCGATCGGGTTCGTCGCCATCGCGGCGAGGGGCGCCGTGAGCCTCGGACGCGAGCGCGCCCGCATCTTCGAGCCGCGCGAGCCCGGACCGAACGAGGTGCACGAGGCCATCCTGGGGCTCGCGAGCCTGGCCGCTCGCCTCGACTCGCTTTTCGAGCCCGACCGGGGCTCGCCCCCGGTCACCGATGGACCGTCCCCCGCGGCGTCCGAGGTCGAGCTCGCGCTGCTGGGTCTCTTCTCCCTGAGGACGACGTTCGGCCTGACGCTCGACGCCCTGCTCGACGACCGCGACGACGGCGCGGACGACCGAAGGGACGGCGGGTCGTCGTGGGACCGGGAGCACCTGCGATGAGCCTCGCCGTCGAGCGAGCGCGCCGTGAGCTCGTACGCTCTCTCGGCGACTTCGACTTCAATCGGGCGCCCTCGCCATCCGCGGCCGCCGCCCCGTTCAAGCAGTGGGTGCACACGACGGTTTGGCACCCGGAGGTGACGCTCGTCGTCAACTTCAGCTCCGTGCACCGCGATCGTGAACCGGAGCATCGGCTGACGTCGATCGTCTACACCCCCTCGGACGTCGCGGGGCACGTACGCCGCTTTGCGCCCGGGGAGTGCCGCATCCCGACGGGGCGCGCGACGATCGTGTTCGGAGCGAACCGGACGAGCCGCCTCGGCGACGAATACGACGTCGAGATCTTCGAGCCGGAGCTCGACCTGCGGGCGAGCCTCACGCTGCGGGCGGCGACGCACGCCTCGACGACGCAGGGCGTGAAGCTCGGGGGCGGCCAGCTCGGCTGGTCCGTCATCCCGAGGCTCGTCGCGCGAGGCACGATCCAGCACGCGGGGCAGGTGCACCGCATCGACGATGCACCGGCCTACCGCGACCGCAACTGGGGGTGCTTCTCGTTCGGGGAGTTGTCTTGGGACTGGCTCTATGCCTTGCCCGAGCGGAGCGACGCGCCGTGGGCCGTCGTCGTGTCCCGCGTGACCGACCGGACACGCAGCGCGGTGTGGCAGCAGGCGCTTCTCCTCTGGGAGGGGCGCGATCTCCTGGCGACGTTTCGCGATCGCGACGTCAGTCTGTGCGGCGCGAACGCGCGCACCGACGCCGTGACCACGGTGCCGGCCGCGCTGTCCCTGTGCCGCCCGTCGAGTTCACGGGCCACGGCTTCCTCGAGTGTCTCCATGGGTGAGTCGTTCGGCGGCTTCCTCGCGGACGCGCTCGCGGGCATCCAGCGCGACGCCCCGGCGTGCGCGGCCGTTCTGGCAAGCTCGCTCGCGGCGACCGATGTCGTCGTGCGCGTCGACGGCGAGACGATGACGCTCCGCACCGTGGGGGGGCGGCTCGAGCTCGTCGCAGGCGGCGGGGACTCCGCGGCCGATTCGACGCGCGGGACGGCCAGGCTCGTCACCACGTCGGGAGCGCTGCTCGGCATCCTCGAGGGGCGGACGTCCCTCCTCTGCGCCGTGAAGTCGAACGCCGTGTGCGTCCGCGCGACGCCCGCCGGCGCTGCGCAGTTGTTCGACGCGCTGCGCGTCTTCGTCGAGGGCGTGGCGCGATCGCGCGATTCGGTGTCTGCCTACGAGCGATTCCGGGCCCAGGTCGTCGGGACCCGATGGCCCCGTGGAGGTGATGCGTGACAGCGAAGACCTTGAAGGACGTCGTACCCGGTAGGCTCCCGGCCAAGCGCGTCGTCGTCATCGGCGCTGGCGTCGCGGGGTTGACGGCAGCCCACGAGCTGGTGGAGCGCGGCTACGAGGTGGAGGTGGTCGAAGCGCGGCGAGACCGGCAGGCGCCGGACGTGGGGTCGCCCACGCCGCTGCTCGGTGGCCTCGCGCGGACGTCGTGGGCGCTGGTGCCGCAGCCGGAGAGTCAGGTGCCGCTCAAGATCGCGGTCGGCCAGCGCCCCGCGGACCCCCAGCAGAACGGCAATCGTTCGAAGGAGGGATTTCGGCGGCTCCTCGCGATTGAGGATGACAAGCTCCCGCTTCCTGTCGTCGACCCGCTGCCGCAATCGCCGCAACCGGGTGACACCTTCGTTCCCAGCTTCGCCTTCCAGAGCGTGGTCGACGAGTACCGGAAGAAGCGGAATCGACGCCTCTCGTTCATCGCCGTGGTCCAGAAGGCCCCTTCCGATGCGACGTCGATTGCGAACAGCCTGGGCGGGAGCCACGGAGCAATCCTGCTTCGGAAGTGGATCGAAACCAAGTTGGAGAAGGAGGACGTCTTCAGCCTGAGCGTGATCGCCGCCACCGGCAATCAGGAATACGTGCAGGTCGCCCTCCAGAACGACCGCGTCCCCGGCGAGCACGGCTACCGTTTCTTTCCCTCTTTCTACAGCCACATGTTCGACACGATGCGACGGATCCCGATCCCCGAGGCATCGCTCGACACGTCCACGGTCCAGGGCACGGTGCTCCAGGCAGACTCGTCGCGAAGCGTCTTCGACAACCTCGTGCGGGCGACCACGTTGGAGCTCGCCTACCGCCGACGCGACGGAAGGGATCGTGCCTTCGCGCTCCAGCGAACCCCGGCTCAGTCACTCGAGGTGGTGCGTCGGCTCGTCGCCAACTTGCTGGAGAAGGCTGGCTACCGGGGCCAGGACCTCGCCCGCGTGACGACCCGGTACCTCGAGTATCTGACCAGCTGCCCCGAGCGGCGGTGGCACGAGTACGAGGACATGACGTGGGCGGACTTCCTCGGCCTCGACAGCGGGTACAGTCCTTACTTCGCCACCTCGATGAAGGGGAGCGCGCAGGCTCTCGTGGCGATGAGCGCCTCGAAGAGCGACGCGCGAACCATCGGATCGGTGTCGATGCAGCTCGTCCTGGACCAGACGCGCGTGGGCCCGTGCGTCGACGGGATCCTCAACGGGCCGACGACGACGGCGCTCTTCGACCCCTGGCAGACCTATCTCGCGTCCGAGGGCGTCACCTTCACGTGCGGGAAGCTGGTCGGCTTCGTCGGCGACGACATGGCCGTGCGTCCGGTCTTCGCGAGGGAGGCGGCTGGCGGGTGGGAAGTCGCGCCGGTAGCGCCCGCGGACTTCTACGTCATCGCGATCCCGATGACCGACTTCCAACAGCTCTTCGACGACGAGGGCCGGCCGACGGGGACCGGACTGTCGGGGGACGCCAGGTACCTGAATCGTCAGGAGCTGGAGCGGGCCAACGAGGACAACGTCGCGCTCGACGAGCAAGAGAGAACGATCGCGAAGGACGAGTCGCGTAACGACCTCCGGAAGTATCTCGCGTTCAAGGGCGTGAAGAAGGTCCACGAGCGTCCGGACAAAGGCCCGCTCCGCTACATGTGCGGCGTCCAGTTCTTCTTCGGCGCCGGCGTGAATCTGGTCGAGGGACACTC
>JBEKGQ010000056.1:0-16456 GCA_050012715.1 Polyangiaceae bacterium | reverse complement strand
TTGTGCGGCACGTATTGCCACAGCTCGAATCCCGAGATGTCGTACTTCATCGTCAGGTAGATGTAAGGCCTTCCCCAACCGCTCCCGAAGATGAATCCGTTGACGTTTGCAGTGGCGATCAGGCCGAGGTTTTCGGCGTTCCGCGCGAGGGTCGACGAATCCTCCTGCGTCGACACGGTGGCAAAGGAGCGGAGGGGCAGAAATATGGGATTCTGGCGCCCCCAGCCCACGATCACGTAGAGCGCGATCAGCGGCACGATGGCGAGGAGGACGCGAGTCACACGCTTCTTCGCGGTGCCCGGTGGAAAGAAGGCGTACATGATGACGAGCCCCATCGCGAGCGAGACCCATGCGAGCCGGCGGCTGTTGAACTGGATCGCGCCCACGAAGAAGAGCATGAAGACGAGGTTGCGCAACGCGACGACCAAGGAGCGCCGGTCGATCGTGTTGATGACGAGGACCATGATGGCCACGACCCATCCGATGGTGTCGTCGTGGGTGGTGAGATAGGCCCCGCTCTCACCGAGAGTGGTGCGACCCCACGTGAAATACGAGATCCAGCACATGAGGCCCCGGTACACGGCGCCGGCGAGCAGCCATTTCCCGAGGCTCCAGTAGTCCGCGGCGGTATGGAAGGCTGAGGCCACCGTGAAGGCGTAGAGAATGGCGCTGAGGATCAGGTACGTCTGCCAGCTCGCAAAGCGGAAATCTCCGCCGTGAAGAACGCCGTACACGAAGCTGACGAGGGTGGCCCCGAGGGTGACGAAGAGGGCATTCTTCATCGGTCGGACGCTGGGCCCCCAGACGCTTCGGTTCGAGGAAGCGGCGATGAGCACGCCGATCAGGATGAGGTCGAAGGGGCGTATCTTGATGGGCAGCGGGTCGAGCAGGATCGTCTGCACCCATCCGAGCGGGGCGATCAGATGCGGGCCATAGAGGCACGTGGAGTCCTCGCTGAGCACGAGGAAGGTCAGCAGACCGAGGAGCGTCTTGGCCCAGCTCGGACCATTGCCCCGGCTCTTCAAGCCAGCCTCCTCACGGGAACCGGTCCGCCAGGTAGCGGCTGACGATGCCGTACAGGACCTGCTGCGCGTCCAGCGACGAGAACGTGTGGTCGGCGTCGTTCACGACCTTCAGCACGAACTCCGGCCTCTTGCGCATCTTGCGGGCGTCGTCTCCCAGGTAGCCGGCGATCATGTCGAGGCCGCCGTCGTTGAAGCTGGAGACCAGCAGCGACTGGACGCCTCGGTCGCAGAGCGCGAGAAAGCCGGCCTCGATCTCGTTCCGACGCTTGCGTTTTCCGAGGAGACGCGCCTTGAGGTTGGGTAGCTCCGCCTCGATCCGCGCTCGAGCGCGATCGAGCAGCTCGCGCGCGATTCCTCGGACCTGGACCTCCCCGCGCAAGGCCCGGAGCCACACCTGGCGGTCGAAGACGGCGCGGGTGTAGAAGCGGGTCGAGAGGAAGCGACGCTCCGTGGGCGCGACGGGATCACCCTCCTTCCACTCGAACGCGTACGAGCTGAGGAGGATCTGGCCCACGACGCGCTCGTCGGCGACCGCCGTGTGGTAGGCGAGGTAGGCGCCCGAGCAGAGGCCCACGAGGACGAAGCGCCTCGAGTCACGCAGCTGGCCGAGCAGCGTCATGGCGCTCGCGACATCGGCGCACGAGTCCTTCGTGTAGATCCGGTTCTCGCGCGACCCGGGCACGGCGACGCTGTCGCCGAGGCCCGAGACATCGAAGCGGAACGCCCGGTAGCCGAGCGACGCCAGATCGCGCGACAACGTGACGTTCATGCGATGGGGCCCGACGTGGTGATTGGCTCCGACGTTGAGGAGAAGCACCGTCGGCCGGTCGTGCGCGGGGACTCGCTCGGGCTCCGTGAGGACCCCGATCAACCGGTGGTTCTCACCGAAGGTGACGGGCGTCTCCGTGACGGCGGACTCGCCGCGAGAGTCGGCGGCACGGAGCACGGTCGGGACGGTCGGCGCCAGCGTGGAGGCTAGCCGGGCCGGGTAGCGTCCGTCGTCGAGCCAGTCGACGATCCCATCGAGCGTGGCGAACGGCACTTGGGCTTCGTACGGGTCGTCGCGCATCATCTGCGCGTAGGCCGTATCCGCGCTCGACGTGACGTCCGTGCCGTTTGCCCTCAGGCGCTCGGCGAGACGGTTCTCGTCGTTCGCGCGCTCGGTGCGTGGGAGTAGGAGGGCCCGGTCGGCCACCTTGCCGGTCAGCGCAACCAGATCGATCGCGGCCATCGAGGCGAGGGTCGGCGCGGAGAAGTAGTGCCCCGCAATTTCCTCGCTGCCGTCCGTCGGTCGTGCGACCCGCCCCTTGGCGGGCTTGAGCATGCGGAAAGCCTGGAGCTCCCGGACGTGGGCGCGACCGGAGACGATCGGCGCCCATGCGACGAGCGCGTCCACGCCGCCGTGCTCGCTCGCCGCCAAGGTCGCCAGCGTCGCTCCGAAACGAACTCCCCCCAGGACGACACGTGGCGACCTCGTGCGTGCGCGGACCTCGTCGATGGCAAGGGCGATGCTGTGGAGCCAGGCTCGAACGCGATCGGGATCCCTCGAGGTGCCCGACGAGTCGCCCGTCCCGTCGTAGTCGAACCGGAGGGTCAGAAACCCGCGCGCCGCCAGCCGCTCCGCGAGGTGACGGTACGTCCGGTGGGCGCTGAGGGCCTCGTAGCCGAGCGGGTTGCAGAGAACGACGCCCACCGCCTTCGCCGGCGCCGTGGCGGCGTGACACATGCCGAAGAGCGCGCGATGCGGCGGGCCGAAGACGATCGGCTGCACAGGCGGAGATACCTGTTCCTGTGCCAGCCGAGTGTCCATCATCGAGCGGCCAGAATAGCTTGGCGTAGGATTGCTTGAAGGATAGCTCGTGGGCGGGAAGCGGTCCTAAGTCCTCGGGAGGGCGAGGTCTCTCCGCGGCACGGGGTCGCACGTGCCCGGTTCGTGATGCGCGCATGATGGCTCTCTGATCTCGTGCGCGCCGGGCGGGGGGCCCCCGTTGCGCGAGCGGATCCCTGTGTTACTGTGCGTGGATATGCTCGAAGAGTCCCTCGAGGCGCGTGTCGAGCGCTTGGTGCTCGAGTACGCCCAGAGCCTGCCCAAGAGCCGGCCGCTGGATCCTCGCCTCTCGCTCAGGGATGACCTCGTGATCGAGTCTCTGTCACTGGTTTCGTTGACGCTGCAGCTGGGCGACGAGCTGGGCGTCAACGTCGTCGATCTCGGGATCGAGCTCGGAGAGCTCCGGACCCTCGGCGATCTCGTCAGCATGGCCCGCACCCTTTCAGGCGTAAGGACTCAGGAAACCCTCACCAGGAGCGCATGACCGTGGCAAACGACAACGAGAGCAAGCAGGCAGAGAAGCAGTCCAACGAGCTGGCCGAGGAGCAGGGCGAGAGCCCGGCCGCCGAGGGCGAGTTCAAGGTCACGGTCCGCAAGCTCGAGATGCCCGTGCGTCCGCGCGGCGTCCTCGCCGAGTAAGGTCCGAGGTAGCGACTTCGGCGGGGCAGGCTTGACGGGCTCTGCCCCAGCTTGCTCTGATCAGGCGGAACATGGCCGAAGGGAAAGTGACTGCCTTTCGTTTCACCGACGAGGAGCTGGAGCTTCTCGAGGTGATCCAGGGGCACACGGGGATCCGCTCTCGCATGGAAGCGATGCGGACCGTGCTGCGCTACTACGCCGAGTCCAAGGGGCTCGAGGTCGGCAAGCCGAACGAAGCGCCGAAGCCGCAGAAATGATGCGGTTCGGCGGCTTCGTTCGTGCGGGCGGGTTGTTTGAGCCAGGCTCCGGCAGGGGGCTTGCTTGAGTCTGGAGCGGTCCGAAATTCGCAGCGCGGCGGGGCGAAAGACGCCCGTCTACTTCGCGGCGGGAGAGCGCTGGCTTTTCGGTTTCTACCATCCTCCCAGGGAGGGGGCCTGGCGTGGCGTGGGCGTCGTCCTGTGCAACCCGATCGGCACGGACCAGACGCGCTCGGACCGCGTGTACCGTCACCTCGCCGAACAGCTCGCGGCGGCCGGGTTCGCCTGCCTTCGCTTCGACCTCTTCGCGACCGGCGACTCGGGTGGAGGAGAGCTTCGCGGCGGCCTCGTGCAGACGTGGCTCGACGACATCGAGGCCGCCGGAGCCGAGCTGCGACGCCTCTCGGGCGCGACGAAGACGGCGCTGGTCGGCCTACGTCTGGGTGCGACCCTTGCGATGACGCTGGCGGCCGAGCGGGGCGGTGTGGATTCACTCGTCCTGTGGAGCCCGTGCATCACCGGTTCCACGTTCGTCGCGGAGGTGACGAAGCTCCACAAGCTCTACACGCGCATCGAGCCGCATCTCGCCATGGCGCCGCCCCCACGCGCGGACGGAGAGGAGGCGCTCGGATGCTTCTTGCCGCGCGCCTTGATCGCCGATCTGTCGCAGCTCGACCTGCTCCTGACGAAGCGACCGGCGTCTCGCACGCTCGTCATCGACGGCGGAAACCTCCCGGGGCGCGACGCGCTCGTCGCCCACCTCCGCGACGTCGGCGCAGCTCCGGAGCTGAGAACGCATCCGGGCCACAAGTTCCTCGTGACCGTGTCGCACCGTTCGCTGGTGCCGCGGGACGTGCTCGATGCGATCGTCGGCTGGCTGTCCGAGGCTTACCCGGCGGACGTGGCGCAGCCGCCGCGCGAGCAGGGACCAGCGAGGCCCGCCGGAGCGCCCGAGCGGGCGGTCGTTTTCGGCGACGGACATCCGCTGTTCGGCATCCTGACGCCCGCCGATCCGGCGCGCGCGAAGGCCGATCGCCCCGTCATCGTCCTGTCGAACGCGGGATGCGTGAACCGCGTGGGGCCTCACCGGATGTACGTCGCGATGGCGCGTCGTTGGGCACAGATGGGATTCGACGTCCTGCGCGTCGATCTCTCCGGCATCGGCGACAGTCCAGCCGTCGCCGGGGTCGAAGAGAACGTCAACTACCCGCCGAGCGCCGTCGAGGATCTCCGCCAGGCGATGGCGGTCACGGGAGGGCGACGCTTCATCATCGCCGGGCTCTGCTCGGGCGGTGACTTCGCGTTCCAGCTCGGCATCCACGATCCCCGCGTGGCCGCCGCGTGGCTCCTCAACCCGCGGACGTTCGGCGTGCTCGCCCTCGCCGCGGTCGAATCGGGCGCGCCGCCCACGCACTCGGTCGACGAAGTGCCGCGGAGCCTGCGAGGCATGGCGGAGCGCGGCGTCGATACCCTCCTCGTGGTCAGCCGCAACGACCCGGGGGTCGCCTACGTCGATGCGCACGCGACGACGGAGATGCAGTCGCTGGCGGCGGTCGCCGCGTTCCGCCGCGCGGACGTCGACGGCGCCGACCACTCGTTCACGCCGGTCGCTCTTCAGGAGGACGTCAGCGATCTCTTGACCAAGCGGCTCGACGCTCTCTTCCCCGCATGACCGCGATCTCTGCCTTCGCCGCGATGGCGGCCAAGCAGCCCCTCGTCCCCTTCGAATACGAGCCGTCCGCCCTGGGGCGGGAGGACGTCGAGGTGGAGATCTCGCACTGTGGGATCTGCCACAGCGATCTGCACCTCATCGACAACGACTGGTCCACGAGCACCTATCCGCTCGTGCCGGGACACGAAATCGTCGGCACCGTCACCGCGGTCGGGTCCGGCGCCTCGCTCTCGGTGGGACAGCGCGTGGGCATCGGCTGGCAGCGCTCGGCGTGCCACGAGTGCGAGCAGTGTCGCGCCGGTCGCGAGAACCTCTGCGCCACCCAGCAGGCCACCTGCGTGGGGAACATGGGCGGCTTTGCCCGGCGGATCCGCGCCGACGGGCGCTTCGTCTTCCCCATCCCCGACGCGCTCGACAGCGCGGCGGCGGCGCCGCTCTTGTGCGGCGGGGCCACGGTGTTCGCGCCGCTGCGGCGGTGGGGGATCGGTGCGGGTGCGCACCTGGGGGTCATCGGTGTCGGGGGACTGGGCCACCTCGCGCTGCGCTTCGGGAAGGCCCTCGGCTGCCGCGTCACCGCGTTCAGCTCGTCGGCCGACAAGCGCGACGACGCGTTGCTCCTCGGGGCCGAGAACGTCGTCTCCTCCGTCAGCGCGAAGGAGATTCGCGCGTGCGACGGCGCCTTCGACTTCCTCCTGTGCACGGTGCCGGCTCGCCTCGACTGGATCAGCTACCTGCGGACGTTGAAGCGGAACGGCGTCCTCTGTCTCGTCGGCGCGCCCCCGGGGCTCCTGCAGATCCCGGCCGCGCAGCTGCTGCTGGGCCAGCTGGCGATCTGCGGCAGCGACATCGGCAGCCCGGCGGCGATCCGCGAGATGCTCGCGTTCGCCGCGGAGCACGGCATCGGCGCGCGGGTCGAGCGGGCTCCCATGGCGAGCGTCAACGACGCCCTGCAGCGGGTCCGCGACAATCGCGTGCGCTATCGGATGGTGCTCACGAACTGAGCTCGAGCCCGGCGAGGACCATCGCTCCGCGGTGGGCCGACCAAGGCGCGAACCAGGGCTGCATCTTGCGACGCTGAATCTTGCCCGTGTGCGTACGAGGAATGGCGCGGGTGCCGTGGAGGACCACCTTCGGGCGCTCGGCGGGCGGCATCGCCTCGATGGCCGTGACGAGGCGTGCCCGCGTCGGTTCGTCCAGCACGTCGGTCTCCACGTAGGCGCCGACTTCTTCGCCATGCGAAGCGTGGGGGAAACCGAGCACCACGAGCTTGCCCGACAGCTCCGGCAAGGCCTCGACGAGCCGGCGTTCCAGCCGCAGCGGGCTGTACTTCTCCGCGTCGCGGATGATGATCTCCTTGATTCGCCCCGTGACGAAGAAGATCGGCCTCCCCCCGTCCACGCGAAAGAGCCCCTCGTCGCCGGTGTGCAGCCACCCGTCCGCGTCGATCGCTCGGGACGTGGCATCCGCGTCCCCGAGGTAGCCGGACATCGTCGAATGGCCGCGAACCACCAGTTCTCCCGGTATCCCCTCGCCGGCGGGGGCCCCGTTCGAGTCGAGCACGCGCACCTCCGTACCCGTGAGCGCCGGTCCGATGGACGGCACCTCCCAGGAGAACATCCACCGCGCCCGGTCCGCGGCCGGCAGGTCGGGCGAAACGCAGCACGCGAAGTTGGTGTACTCGGACAATCCCCAGCCCTGGATGAGCGGGATACGCGCGCTGGCCTCGAAGTCGCGGGCCAGATCGGCCGGCAGAGGGGCCGACGAGACCATGATGTGGCGGAGCGTCGGGACCTTCTCCTGCGTGACGCCGGCGGCGAGGAGCATCGGCAGCAGCGTCGGGACCACGCTGGTCACCGCGACGGCCTCGGCGCGGATCACCTCGGCCCAGGTGAAGGGCTCGAGCCGCTCGGTGAAGACGAGGTGGCCACCGGTCGACAGGGCGGTCATCAGACCGAAGCCGAACGCGTGCGCATGGTAGAGGGGCAAGACTGCGAGCTGCGTCGTTTCCCGCAGACCGAAGTTCCGCGCCATGCTCCACGCGTTCGAGAGCAGGTTGCGCTGCCGGAGGGTGACCCCTTTCGGGTTGCCCGTCGTCCCGGAGGTGTAGAGGACGACCGCAGGCAGCTCCGGGAGCTCCGTCGGCGGCGCCGGAGCCGCCTCCCCGCCGGCGAATGCGTCCTCCACCGCCAGCGTGAACGCGGGTCGCGCCGAGGACGGGACGCGCGCGTCGAGATCGGTCGTCACGCACAGCCCGCGGGCGCCCGAGTGGCCGAAGATGTAGGCCCAGTCTTCGACCGCCGCCGTCGGATTCACCGGGACGACGACCGCGCCGAGCCGGAGCAACGCCAGGACGAGGACCGGTATCTCCAGCCGGTTCGGCGCCAGGATGGCGACGCGATCACCGACCCGTACCCCGAGCTGGCGGTGCAGGCGGCCGGCCATGGCCTCGACCCTCGCGCCCAGCTCGCGGTAGGTGAGACGCCCGGCGAGAGCTTTTCCTCGATAGAAGCTCAGCGCCGGCCGGTCGCCCACGTCGTGCGACCGCGCGAGCAGAGCCGACACGTCGAGCGTCACGGGAGTCTCGTTCACCCGACCATGAAGCCGTATTCGTAGGTCGCCTGCAAGCGGTCCGATATCTCGTTGAGGTCACCGGCGTGGAATCGCCAATCGAGGTCGGGGGCGGCCGCTTCCAGCGTCGTCACGCCGAAGTAGAGGGGCACGAATTCCATCGCGACGTAGGCCTCGGCGTACGTCGTGGCGACGGCGGCCTCGTCGACGTGGACCGGATCCCGATGACCCAGCCCCTTGAAGCTCGACTTCGAGAACGAACCGACGCGCCCGTCGGCCCCCCAGTAGAGCGCGACGCAGTGGCCGCACTCCTCGTCCTTCTTGGGATCGCGTCGGTGGATGGCGAGGAGGCGCCGCTTGGTCTCCGGGAACAGGAGCTCGAGGAGACCGTAAGAGAGGATGGCCGCGTCGATGCACGTGATGCGCGTGCTCTGGAGCGACGAGCGCACCGACTGGATGCGGTAGTTCGCGCGCCAGTCGTCGAGATATTCGTAGTTGTCGATGATGGCGCGTATGTCCTGCGGGCTCTCGAAGTGGTCCTTGCCCGCCATCTCGTGGAGACGACGCAAATCGCTCTCCGAATAGCCGAGCCCCTCGTGCGTCGGGACAGTCACGGGACGGTGCGCGCTACTCGGAGAGCGGCTCGCAGGGCAGGCGCGGCACCGTCGCGAAGTGACCGTAGAAGGTGTCGATGCCGTCCATGAAGAGCAGCAGGTGCTCGGCCATGTTCTTGGCCACGTTGAGCGCGTCGTTCACCTCTCGCCGCGTGAGCGGGGGCACGCTCTTGCACATGAGGAGGAAGGCGTCCGCGTGGCCGAGCTTCTGATCGGCCTTCGTGTGCGCGATGAACGAGTCGATGAGCTTGTCGGTGTACGGGTAGTGCTTGCGCATCGCATCGTAGAAGTCGTCGACCGCGCCACCGGCCTGCTCGTCGTCGGTGTTCTCGGTGAGCTGCAAGAGCTCGTTTCCCGAGTAGTACGCGAACGAGCTCCGCGTCGCCGATTCGCTGAGGTAGTTGACCAGCGCGCGCGTCGACGGCAGCGGCTGCGAGTGGAGGACGAGCTCGTCCGGAAAGAGGCTGCGAAGGCCCTTCCGGTAGATGTCGCCGTGCGTGTACTCCTCGATGAAGTGCCGCGCGAGGTGCGGCATCATCTCGGGCGTCGCGTTCGCCGCCGCGAGCCCCATGTGCTCGAAGGCGGCCTCGATGTAGTGGTACTTCTCGAACGCGAAGCCGATGACCTGGGCGCGGCTCGCCCTGCCCGTCACGATCTTCTCCCACAGCGGGTGGCTGTAGACCGACTCGAGCCAGTACTGGCACTTCTGCTTGTGGAGGGCGTGGAACTCCAGCCCCGTCATCAGCGTCCCGTCGTCCTTCGCCGACAGGAAGGCGAGGACGCCGGTCTTCTGGAGCTCTGCCGCGAGCATCCGCAGGCGCGCCGGCTTCTCCGCCACCTTCTCCGCGATGGTGGCGATCGGCGTCTTTCCGTCGAGCTGGTGCTCGATCTTGCTGAATAGCTGCGCCGCGGCACCCTCGAGCGTGATCTCTTCGCTGAAGTGGCGAATGACGACGTGCCCGTTGTCGCGAGCGACCGTGACGCTCCGCTTCAGGAGCGGCAGATCCAGGGATTCGTGTGCGGTGGACATGTTGGTACCTGTCAGTCGACGAACGCGTCGAACGGCCTACGCGGCATGGGGTTGGAGTCGACCTGGTAGTATTTCTCGATGTTGTCGGTCCACAGCCAGATGTGCTCGACGAGCTGGTGGCCGTGGTCGAGGACGAGCGACGCACGCTCGGCCGACATCTCCGGCACCTTCTCGAGGATGTCGCGGAAGAGATCCGAGTGCTGGTACTGGATGTCGAGATCGAGGTGCGCGTAGATGGGGGCGATCGCTTCCTTCGGGATGCCGTAGAGCTCGCCCGCCTTGTCGTAGTAGGGGTTGTAGGTCTTGCGGTCGGTCGTCGTCCCCTCGAGCACCGCCGAGCAGATCGAGTAGGCGAGGATGTCCGTCCGCGCCGCCTGGCGCATGAAGTTGGAGAGCGCGAGGGTCATCGGGAGCGGCACCGAGTCGGCGATCTGCCCCTCGGTGAACCCGAGCGCCTTCAGCGACTTCATGAAGTAGTGGTAGTGGTTCCATTCCTCGGCGTAATGCTTGGCGCGAAGCTGCTTGATCGGCTTCTCGTGCGCGAACGCGCAGGAGAGCGGCATGTGGCGATTGGCGTTCTTCGTGTAGTGATAGAGTTCGATGAGCCAGCCCGTGAAGAGGCGGGCCGAGCCCTTGCCGCTCATCATGCGCTCCCAGAACGGGTGGGCGAACGCCTCGGTGAGCCAGCTCGCGAGCACCCCGTTGAACTGGCCGTGGAACTCGAGCCCCGTCGTCGTCTTCGGCGCCGCGTCGCGCCGGTAGAGGAGGCCGGACTGCTCCAAGGTCTCGATGAACTTGGGGATCCGCGCCTCGCTCATCCCCAGGTCGCGTGAGAGGTCGGCGACGCCGCGCACCGTGGGGAGCCACTCGACCACCTTCTGGTACCAGCCCAACTCCTTTTCACCGAGCTCTACAACGCGGTCGTTGAGACGGAGCTCCGCACGACCGTTGGAGGATGTCACTTCGTAAACGCGCTTGGCGCGATAGAGTTCCTGGATCTGGCTCATCGTTACACCATCGTAGGGCGTGGTCTCACCTTGCGTCAATCGCCGGCCTTTGCGAACATCGTGAGGAAATCCTGAGCTTTTCGCGATGTATGTACCCGACGCCTTCCGCCTCGACGATCGGACATCGCTCCTAACCCTAGCGGCGAGCCATCCGTTCGCCAGCGTGATCACGCACGACGAGCGCGGCGTCCAGGTGAGCCACGTGCCGCTCCTGGTGAACGCCGAGCGGTCCAGCCTCCGGGGGCACGTCGCGCGCGCGAACCCGCAGGTCGAGCATCTCGCGGAGGGACGTTACGCCCTCGCAATCTTTCACGGACCTCATGGGTACGTCTCGCCGTCGGTCTACGCCGAGCAGCCGAGCGTCCCGACTTGGAACTACGTCGTCGTCCACGTCCACGGCCGCGCGCGACGCGTCGATGAGACGACGCTGCGCTCGATCCTCGACGAAATGGTGGCCCGCTTCGACACGACCGGCTGGCGTCTCTACACGGGGGAGGAGTTCCTGCGCCCGGCGCTCGACGCCATCGCCGGCTTCGAGATCGACATCGACCGGCTCGAAGGAAAGCAGAAGCTCAGTCAGAACCGCTCCCCGGAAGATCGCGCGCGCGTGATCGAGTGGCTCGAGCGCGGTGACGCCTCGAGCCGAGAGGTCGCCTCGCTGATGCGCGCCGCCTCGTGACGGACGTCTCGAGCGGCGGCTGCGGCACCGCCAACATCCCGCCGAGACCATGACGCCCCTCCACACGCGCACACTCACGACGGCCCGCGCCCTCGAGGAGCTGCGTGGCGAGTGGGTGGGCCTGCTCGAGCGGACCGAGAACGACCTCCCATTCGTCCTCCCCGAGTGGGCCGCGTGCTGGTGGGAGGCCTTCGGTCAGCGCGGGCCGCTCATCGGCGATTCGCTCCGGGTCATGACGGCGAGGGACGAGGCCGGCAAGCTGGTCGGCCTCGCGCCGATGATGTCGACCGAGCGGCCCCGCCTCGGCCCCGTTCGAATCCGCTCTCTCGCCTTCCTCGGCGTCGACCAGTTCGTCTCCGAGCTCAGGACGCCGATCGTCGATCCGTCGTACGAAGGGGAGGTCGCCCGCGCCTTCGCGAGCGAGCTCCTGGCGGACCAGGGATGGGACTGGATCTCGTGGGACGGCCTCGAGCGCGGGTCGACGTTCGCGCGCGTCCTCGAGGAGACGATGGGGCTGCGATGGGGCGCCGCCGAGACGGGGAACCTCCTCGCCCTGGCACCGACGTGGGAGGACTTCCGGGGAGGGTTGAAGCGGAACATCAAGGAGTCGCTGCGGCACTGCTACAACTCGCTGAAGCGAGAGGGCAAGACCGCCCACCTCGTCGTCGCCAAGACCGCGGACGAGATCCAGAGAGCCCTCTCCGCGTTCTTCACCCTGCACACCGCGCGCGCCCAGCAGACGGGCTCCGTCACGCATCCCGACCGCTTTGCCCCTCCTCCCGTCCGCCGGTTCCTCGAGGAGGTGTGCGCGCGGCTCGCCGAGCGCGGCATCGCGCGCGTCCTCACGCTCATGGTCGACGACGTCCCGGTCGCCAGCCGCGTCGCCTTCCTGCTGCCCAACTGCCTGTACCTCTACTATTCGGGCTTCGATCCCGCGTGGGGCAAGTACAGCGTCGCCACCACGCTCGTGGCCGAAGCCATCCGGTACGCGATCGATCTCGGTCTTCCGCGCCTCCACCTCTCGATGGGGGTCGACGTCTCCAAGTCGCGGTGGGGTCCCGAGATGCCCGTGCTCTACGAGGCGGTCACCGTGCGCCGGCGCCTCTCCTCTCGCGCCGCCTTGCGCCTCTACTCGTGGGCCCGCACGAGCCCCCTCCTCGATGGGAGCTTCGGACGCCTCCTCCCGAAGCGACGCTTCGATCGGGCGTGAGACCTGAGCCCCACGACGGCTCCGCAGCTACCCCCCGGCGTTCCGCATCCGGTCTTCGAGCTCGATGAAGTAAGCGACGAGATCGCGCTCCCGCTGGCCGAGCGACACGTAACGGTAGACGCGCGCGATGGGGTGCGTCCGCGTTCCGGGCGGGACGAGCATCGCCCAGTACCCGGGCTCGCTCGGACCCACGTCGATCCACGAGCCGCCGAGCTTGCGCGCGATCACTTCGGTCAGCAGCGCTCCGTGACGGCGGAGCTCCCACGCGACCGGCTCCTCGGTGATGTCCGCTCCGACGTAGCGCTGGGTCAGGTGCTGCTGCATGGCGTCGATCGCCATCACGTCGCAGCGCAGCGTCTTGCCGTACCAGAGGCGGTAGTCGCGGGCGAGGTCGCGCGCGAGGCGGACCATCGTGATGCGTGCCCGCGTGGGCGTGGTGGGCCGCTCGTTCACGCCAAGGTCGCTCTCGTTCGCACCCGGCGGGAGGGGGAGCGACTCGACCAGCTCGGGGATGTAGAGGGCGAGAGGCCGCGCCGGAGGCGGAGCCGCGTTGTTGTTGTTGGGCGCGTACGGCGGCGGCGGGACGGTCTGCGCCGGGGTGGTCTGAGGCAGGGGGACGTTTCCGAGCCCCAGCAGACGCGGGGGGCGCGGCAGCCTGGCGGTGGCCGGGATCTCGTCGACGATCTCGGCCTTGATGGAGGGCGTCGACGGCACCGTGTTCGCCGGGACGGTCGCCAGGATCTCCAGCGCGACGAGGCGCTCGCTGTCGCTCGCGGTCGGGTCGTCCACCAGCTTGTGCGCGAAATAACGGGCGTGCCCCTCTTCTCCCGCCGCCAGCCACGTCCGCGCGGCGACGAGCGAGGCCTGGTGGAAGCCCTGCTCCTCGTCGGCGATCTCCGAGAGCTTCTTCGCGACGCTCACCGGCGGCTCGTCGCCCCGCAGGAGCGCCAGGCGCGCTTGCAGGTAGCGGATGGCCGGGATGTTCCCGCGCACCCGCTCGATGCGCTGGATCCACTCGGCGACGTCACGCAGATCGCTCTCGTCGAGCTGCCGCTCGATGGCGCGCAGCTCCTCGTCGGCCATGTGGCCGGCCGCCTTCGCCAGCCCCGACAGCGTGCGATCCAGCACCTGGAGGTGCGCCCGCAGGCGCGGCGGAGCGTCCTTCGTCAGCCGTTCGCGAACGCGCGCGAGCAGCGCCGGATGCAGCCGCGCCTCGCGCGCCGGGTCCGCGTCGAGGGGGAGCGTCCGGGGGCGAAGCTTGCGCAGCACCTTGGGCATCTCCTCGACGCCCTTCAGCGGCGGCCGCATGTACGTCCGCTCACCCGGCCTTCGCCCCCGCATCGTGCCCGCCGTCGACAGGTGGAGCGACGTGTCGCCCGACACCTCCGAGAGGGTCGCCGCGAGGTGCAGCGCCTGGAGGAGGAGCGGCGCAGACGGCAATGAAACCAGTGGCGAAAAGTTGCGGAGGTCGAGCCAGGTACCTTCGTAACACTGTATCTCGGGGGAGGCGCGGTAGATGGCGCCGTCGAAGACCTCCTGCGCCCCCAGCTCGGCGACCACCGCGCGTGACGTCGCCCCGCGCGCGAACGACAGGACGACGTCGCGGCTGAGAGCCCGCGCGGCTTCGCTGGCCAGCTCCGCGCTCACCCCCAGGGCGGCGAGGCGCTCGAGCGCCTGCTTCGCGGTCGTCATGTACCCCGCCTCGCGCACGGTCACCGGGTCCGACGCGTGGAGGACGATCTCCGTCGCGTCGAAGAGCGCGTACTCCGCCGCCAGGAGGCCGTCGTCGCTCCACGCGATGAGGCGCTCTCCCACACGTAGGCTGGATGTGCCGGAGGCGGACGCGAGGCCAGTCATTTCGAGCGTGCTCGACGCCACCACTGTACTAACATCCGAGTGTTCGTGCCGCCCCAGGATCCTCAAGATCGCCGGAAGTATCGGCGCATCCAGACCGCGCTCTACTGCCGTCCGGCGGGGATGAAGTTCCTCGCGCGCCAGCGGGAGCCGGTCGACGTGAGCCTCGGCGGCGTTCGCATCTTCAGCGACGAGGAGATGCACGTCGGCGACCTGATGAAGATGGAGTTCTTTCTCCAGGACGTGGAGCCGGTGACCTACACCGCGGAGGTCGTGTGGATCGACCGCCTCCCGAAGGACGCGCCGGCGAAGTTCGACGTCGGGCTCAAGTTCATCCAGCTCGATCCGGGTGCGTTGCAGCTCCTGCTCAAGGTGCTCGGGCCGCCCGAGGAATGATCGATGGCGAAACCGCCGGGTTCGAAGGACCGGCTCGGCGGCGGAGGCCTCGGGACCCGCGTGCTGCTCGGCGCCGCGGCCACCGTCGTCATCGGGTTGTGCCTACGGTTCGTCGTCACGGCTCCCCCGCACCGCCTGGTCATCGCGACGGACGAGCCGGACGGCTACTTCACGAGGACCGCGCGCCTCTACGGCGAACGCCTGGCGGCGCAGGGGGTCACGCTGGACATCGTGACGACCCGGGGCTCGATCGAGAACCTCGCGCGGCTGAACACCCCGGGCGGGGACGTGGACGTCGCCTTCGTTCACGGCGGGCTGACCGATGCGAAGCGATCGCCTCGCCTCGAGTCCCTCGGCAGCGTGTCCTTCGATCCGGTGTGGGTCGTCTATCGCGCCTCGCTCGGCGAGCTCGACGCGCTGCCGAAGCTCCGCCGCCGCAAGGTCGGCGTGGGCCGCGAGGGCAGCGGCACCGAGTCGCTGGCGCGGACCATCCTCGGTGCGTGCGGCGTCGACGCTTCCAACAGCGTGCTGCTCGCGAGCGATGGTGCTCCCGAGGAGACGGGGCGCGCGATCCTCGCCGGCGGTCTCGACGCTGCGCTCGTCATGGGCCCGCCCGAGGACCCCAAGATCCGCGCCCTCTTCGACGTGGAGGGCCTCGAGGTCATGAGCCTTTCGGACGCGGAGGCCCTCTCCCGGAACCTATCGTTCCTTCATCACATCGTCGTCCCGCGCTCGACCGTCGACCTCGCGCGCGGCAAGCCCGACCGCGATCTCTCCACCGTCGCCTCCACGACCACGCTCGTCGCCCGCAAGGAGCTGCACCCGGCCCTCGTGTACCTGCTCATGAGCGTGGTCGACGAGGTGCACGAGCCTCCGAGCCTGCTGCACCGGGAGAACGAGTTCCCCTCGGACAAGGACACGGACCTTCCCCTCAGCCCGCAGGCGGAGTCGTATTACCGGAGTGGCAAGCCATTCTTGCAGCGATACCTGCCCTTCGGGCTCGCGAGCGCGGTCGAGCGGCTGCTCAAGGTCGCGGTTCCGGTCCTTCTCGTCATCTTCCCGTTTCTGCGGCTCTTGCCGGCGTTTTACCAGTGGCGCGTCAAGCGCCGGCTCGCCCGCGTTTACAGCCAGCTGCTCGACGTCGAGCAGTCGGTGCACGGGACCGGCGCGTCGCGTGCGCCCGAGGACTACGAAGCGCGGATCAGGGCCATCGAGCAGCGCCTGCGGGCAGAGACCATACCGCTCATGTACTCGAACGAGCTCTACGCGCTCCGGCAGCACATCGACCTCGTCCGCGGGCAGATCGCGCGCGCCATCCGCGGCGGCGAGGACGAACGGGCTTAGCGTCGACCGATCTCCTCGTACCGTCGACCGATGCCTTCGCATCGTCGACCGATCTCCTCGTACCGTCGACCGGTGCCTTCGCATCGTCGACCGGTGCCTTCGCATCGTCGACCGATGCCTTCTCACCGTCGACCGGTGCCTTCTCACCGTCGACCGATGCCTTCCCACCGTCGACCGGTGTCTTCTCACCGTCGACCCGTGCCTTCCCACCGTCGACCGGTGCCTCCTCACCGTCGACCGATGCCTTCAAGACGTCGACCCCTGGGGATTCCACGACGAGGCTTCAAATCCAGCTGGGTGGGCCATGACAGACTTGAACTGTCAGCCAACGGA